>CAJBSQ010000817.1 GCA_903958265.1 uncultured Planctomycetaceae bacterium | reverse complement strand
GGCAGGTCGTACATCGCGGCCTTGCCAAACCGCAGGTAGACCGGTCGGACTGCCGCGGCCGCGGCGCGGACGGCGTCGCGGGTCTCGGCGTTGTCGGCCGGAGCGACGATGGTGATGTTGTGGATCGCTCGCAGCGCGGCGATGTCGTGCAGCGAATGGTGGGTGCTCCCGAGGGCGCCGTAGCTCACGCCGGCGCTGATTCCCACCACGACTGCCGGCACGTCGCTGTAGCAGACGTCGTTTTTCACCTGTTCCAGGGCCCGCGCGGAGAGGAAGCAGGCTGGCGACGTCGCGAACGGCTTCTTGCCGCAGGCCGCGAGGCCGGCGGCGATGCCCACGAGATTCTGCTCGGCGATGCCCACCTCGACGAGCTGATCGGGCAGCGCCTGGCCGAAGGGCCCGAGCTTGCCCGAGCCGCGGGAGTCGCTCGTCACCGCCATCACGCGGCGATCATCACGGGCCAGTTCGAGCAGCGTGTCGGCAAAGGCCTCGAGGTTGGCCCGTCCCATCGTCAGGCCGAGCCGCTGGGCGACGGACTGGGCTGCGGGCGAATGCATCGAGGGCGCCGGTGCGCTCATGGCGAGGCCTCCCAAGCCGCGAGCTGCCGCTCAAACTCCGCCTCGGCGCGGGCAAACTCCTCGGGCGAAGGCACCCCGTGATGCCACTTGAGCACGCCCTCCATGAAGCTTACGCCCCGGCCCTTGATCGTGTCGGCGATCACGCACACGGGAACGCCCTCCGGACCAGGCTCCGTCAACGCCCGCTCGAGTGCCACGAGATCGTGGCCATCGACCTGCCGCACGCACCAGCCAAAGGCTGCGAACTTCGCATCGAGCGGCTCGTTGCTGCACACGTCGCGGGTCGATCCCGTGATCTGGAGTCGGTTGTGGTCGACGATCGCCGTCAGATTGTCGAGGCGGTGGTGGGCGGCCGCCATCGCCCCCTCCCAGTTCGACCCCTCGGCCAGTTCGCCGTCGCCGAGCAGCGTGAACACCCGGGTGCCGGTGGCGTCTCGCTGCGCCGCGATCGCCATCCCGACGCAGATCGGCAGGCCATGCCCGAGGCCGCCGGTATTCATCTCGATCCCGGGTACCTTTCGGGTGGGATGACCGATGAAGGGCGACTGGTAGTGGCAGAGTGCGTCGATCGCTTCTCGCGGAAAGAATCCCTTGTCGGCGAGCACCACATACAGGGCCTCGACTGAGTGCCCCTTGCTCTGCACGTACCGATCGCGAGCCAAATCGTGCCAGTTGGCCGGCGAGATCCGCAGCACGCGGTTGTAGAGCACGTTGAGGATGTCGAGGCACGACAGGCTGCCGCCGGTGTGCCCTGCTCCGGCGTGCATGATCGCCCGCAGCGCATCCCGCCGGTACTCGATCGACTTGCGGGCGAGTTCGCGGTCGGTGAGGCTCGTCATGCCTGTCATGGTCGTCATGCTCGTGAGGCTCAGGCTTCCGTCTCGGAATCATGGCCGTGGATCCGTTCATGCACGTGGACGTCCCAGCCGAGGTAGTTGCCGAGCGCTTCCTGAAGGATCTTCGCCGTCCGCGAGACGGTCATCACCGCGTGGTGCTCGAAGCCGTGGCGGCAGATGTGGTGGAGCAGCCGCTGGAGCTGCGGCACATGGGCCACCGCCCGGGTGCCGAAGGTGTCGAGCCGGTCGTCGGTGAGTCGGCCCTCGCCGACATAAGCCCGAATCCGTCCCTCGGCGTCGGCCGTGGTCACCCGGCCGAAGGTAAGCGGCCCCGCCGGCGTCCGGCCTTCGAGCGCTCCGTAGGTGTTTTCCACGCCGAGCGTGCTGCCGAGGATCGGCGCCGTGGCGATGCGGATGTCGGGCAGGAAGCTCTTCGCCCAGTTGCCGCAGTGAAACAGCGTGCACTTGTCATCGTCGTCGCCGTAGTTGTTGTTCCAATCGACGAGGGCGGCGGGCGACTCCGCGGCGAGCTGCATCGCATGCATCGTCAGCACGCCCGTCACGTCAACCTCGCAGGCACTCGGCATGAATCGCTCGCTCATCATGCTCATCAGGGTGCAGACGTTGCAGCCGAATGACTTCTGCACCGACGTCCAGCACTGGATCGCCGTGGCGTCGATGGCATTGGCTTCCATCCACCGCGAGAGCACGACCCCGAGCGTGGCCATTTCGACGAGCTTCGCCTGCGGCACGCCCGGCGCCGGCGCATAGCCCGTGATGTCGGCAAGCTTCGCCCGCACGGCCGGATCATCGCGGGAGATCGCGGCGGCCTGTGTGACGAACTCCGACAGATCGACCGTGGTGACGCTGATCCCGTGCCGCTCCAGGATCTTCTCGCTGTAGCGCACGGTGTTGAACGCGCCCGGGCGGGCTCCGACGGCGCCGAGCCGCACACCCCGCACCCCTTTCACCACCCGGCAGACGCGGAGAAAGTCGGCGAGATCGGCGGCGAAGCCCGCGCTGGTGATCGCCGACACGTGGCGGCTGGTGAGCGAAAAGCGAATGCCGGCCTGCACGAGATTGTTGCAGACCGAAATCTTGCCGCAGAAGGCATCCCGGCGGCGGGCCACGCCGAGTTGGCCGAGGTCGTCGGGCGAGCCCTGCACGAGCACCGGCACGTTGAGGCCCGAAAGCTTGAGCGTGTCGGCCACTCCCTTCTCGTCGCCAAAGTTGGGGAGCACGACCAGCACGCCGTCGATCACGTCCCGATGGCGGCGAAAGAGGTCGGCGCAGATACGGGCCTCGGCATGGGTCTCGATGCCGCCGAGCTTCGTCTGCTCGGGCGTCACCATGACCGGCGTGACGCCCCGGGCCTGGAGCAGGGCGAGCACCTCGCTGCGTGCTTCGCTAACAAGCTGATCGGGAAAGAAATCGCGGTTGCCGATGATGACGCCGAGCGTCTGTGCCGAGAACGCCATGGTGGGCAGGCTGCCTGGGGGAAACTAGCGACGAGACCGTCGCTGTCGGTGCGAGGCATCATCGTACCCGCGTCGGAGGGAAGCGACAGCCGTGCCAGTCGCCACGAT
>CAJBSQ010000816.1 GCA_903958265.1 uncultured Planctomycetaceae bacterium | reverse complement strand
GCCACCCCCGTAGCCACAGGTTTTCTACCTGTGATCTTGCCACCCCCGTAGCCACAGGTTTTTTACCTGTGATCGTTCCAGCAGCGGTTGTGCAGGTAGGAAACCTGCACCTACTCGGGCGACAATACCGCGTCGAACACGCGGACCTTCGCCCACTCGGTCGCGTTCTCGGCGATGAACTGCTCGTGCCGCTCGGCCGTCTGGTAGACGTCGTGGGCGGCGTGCGATTCGAACACAATCGTCAGGGCCACGTCGTAGTCGCGGTCGTTCACCTCGCGGTCGTATTCAACCGCGCAGGTGCCCACCGAGAAGAAGACCGTTCCGGGGTGGCCGGTGAGGTGTTCCCGGCAGGAGGCGACCAGTTTCGCCGCTGCCTCGGGCGTCCGGTTTTTGAGCGTGAAGTAGACGGCGTGGGAGAGTTGCGGCATGCGTGCTGTCGGGTCAGGCGGGGTTGGAGGCCCGGGCAGCCTGCACCGTCGCGGAGGCAGCCGTCGGGCTCGATTCGCCGGCGCGGCGAGGCGTAGCCGGGCCAATGATCTCGACCACTTCGGTGTCGTCGAGCATCTCCCGGGCTTCGAGCGCGCCGGCCAACTGGTCGAGTTTGTCGCGGTTGTCGGAGAGGAGTTTCGTTGCCCGGATGGCGGCGTCGTTGAGCACCCGCGACACCTCCTCGTCGATGATCTGGGCCGTCCGCTCGCTGAACTCCCGCTGCTCGTAGACGTCGCGGCCGAGGAAGGGATGCTCGTTGGAGGTGGAGCAGGCCACGGGGCCCACCCGCTCGCTCATTCCCCAGGTGGCCACCATCTTGCGGGCGATCCGCGTGGCCTGCATGAGGTCATTTTCGGCACCGGCCGAGTATTCGCCAAACACGAGTTTCTCCGCGGCACGGCCGGCGAGGATAAACGTCAGCCGGTTGTTGAGGTCCGACTCGCCGATGTTCATCCGATCTTCCTCGGGCACGAGCTGGGTCACGCCGAGCGCCCGACCTCGCGGGATGATCGTCACCTTGTGGAGCTTGTCGACGCCGGGGAGCAACCAGGCGCCCAGCGCGTGGCCCGCCTCGTGGTAGGCCGTCATCTTCTTTTCACGGCCGACGAGCACCTCCTCCCGCTTCGGTCCCATCAGCACCTTGTCGCGGGCGTAGTCGAAGTCGGAGGAGTCGACGGCGTTCTTGTCGTGCCGCGTGGCCCAGAGGGTGGCCTCATTGACGAGGTTGCGGATGTCGGCGCCGGTGAGGCCCACCGTGCCGCTGGCGAGCCGGTCGAGATCGACGTCGGCGGCGAGGGGCACGTTGCGGGTGTGCACCTGAAAGAGGGCCAGGCGGGCCTTCTGGTTGGGGCGGTCGACCGTCACGTGACGGTCAAACCGGCCCGGCCGCAGGAGGGCGGGGTCGAGCACGTCGGGGCGATTGGTGGCGGCGAGCACGATCACCGATTCGGTTTGGCTGAAGCCGTCCATTTCGGAGAGGATCTGGTTGAGCGTCTGCTCCCGTTCGTCGTGGCCGCCGCCCAG
>CAJBSQ010000815.1 GCA_903958265.1 uncultured Planctomycetaceae bacterium | reverse complement strand
AGCGCCTCGAGTTCGTCCCGCTGGATGTTGATCCAGAGATCCATCGTGTCGGCCACGGTGAGCTTCGCGTCGGGCACCTGGTCGAGCACCGAGAGCTGGGTCACCGGCGAGGCGTTGCCGAGAAACACGAACTTGCTGTCGCGGTGGTTCGTCTGCAGCTTCGGCTTGAACTCGCCGAACACGTTGAGGTGCACCTCGAGCGTCTCGCGGTCGTTCATGTTGGGCAGGTAGCGGCCCCGCCAGCGAAACGTCTTGCCTCCGGCGATCGTCTCGATCCCGGAGGTATCGATGCCGCGGGCTTCGAGAAACCGGGTGTGCTGCTGCGGCCAGTCTTCTCCGACGGTGCCGATCATCTTCACCGGCGAGAAGAAACTCGCGGCGTAGGAGAAAAACACCGCCGATCCGCCGAGCACGTCGTCGCGCTTGTCGGTGGGGGTCTCGACACAATCGAGGGCGACGCTTCCGACGACGAGCAGCGGCATGGCAGACTTTCCCGGGGTTGTGAAATCGAGGAGAGTATGACCGGCCGCCACCGATTGGAAACCCCGCCCCACGGAGCCTCGCGCATGCATCGTTTCCTCGCCCTCGTCGCGATCACGATCGTTCCCCTCGTCGCGCCGGCCCGCGGCGACGACTGGCCGCAGTGGATGGGGCCCGGCCGCGACAACGTCTGGCGTGAGGCTGGCATCGTGGAGCGGTTTCCCGCGGGCGGCCCGCAGGTGCTCTGGCGCATGCCGATCGCGGGCGGCTACGCGGGAGCGGCCGTGGCGGGCGGCCGCGTGTTCGTGACCGACTACGTCACCGACGCCGACGTGAAGGTGGCCAACTTCGAGCGGAAGGCCTCCACGGGCCGCGAGCGGGTGCTCTGCCTCGACGAGGCCACCGGCGCCATGCTCTGGAAGCACGAATACCCGGTCACCTACACGATCGCCTACCCCGCCGGCCCGCGGTGCACGCCGACGGTCCACGATGGCCGCGTCTACACGCTCGGGGCCGAGGGGGATCTCCTCTGCTTCGAGGCTGCGACGGGCAAGGTCGCCTGGTCGCGCGATCTCAAGAAGGACTATTCGACGAAGGCGGCGCTCTGGGGCTGGGCGAGCCACCCGCTCGTCGATGGCGACCGGCTGATCTGCGTGGTGGGCACCGACGTGGCCCATGCGGCCGCCTTTGACCTAGCGACCGGCACGGAGATCTGGCGGACGGGCAAGGCGCCCGAGCAAGGCTACGTGCCGCCGTCGATCATCGAGGCGGCCGGCGTGCGGCAGCTCGTGCTCGCCAAGCCCGATGGCGTGTATGCCGTCGAACCCGAATCCGGAAAGCTGCTCTGGGAGACGCCCTACAACGCCGACAACGGCTCGATCATCATGACGCCGGTCCGCGTCGGCGATCATCTCTACATCGGCGGCTACCAAGGCAAGAACCTGATGCTGAAGCTCAAGGCCGACGTGCCGGGCGTGGACGTCGTCTGGCGAAACAAGCCCAAGCAGGGCATCTCGGCGGTGAACGTGCAGCCGTTCGCGGCTGACGGCCTCGTCTATGGCTTTCACGAGAGCGGCGAGTTGCGGGCGATGCGGGTGCCCGACGGCGACTTCGCCTGGAAGGGCACCGGCCCCCTGGGCGAGCGGCCGCAGGGCTCGGGCACGGCCTTTCTCACGAAGCATGATGATGGCACAGCGGGCAACCGCTTCTTCCTGTTCACGGAGACGGGCGATCTCGTGATCGCGAAGCTCACGCCGCAGGGCTACGAGGAGCTGTCGCGGGCCCACCTGCTGGAGCCGACCAACAACGCCTTCGGCCGGGCGGTGGTCTGGTGCGCCCCCGCCTACGCCACCAACTCAATCATCGTCCGCAACGACGCCGAGATCGTCCGCGTGTCGCTGGCGGAATGACCGACGCCGGCCGACGAGGGGGCGATGGCCGGTCGCGAGCGCGCATTCGACTTCCGTGGATCGCCGGCTCGGGGGTGGCAAACGCCGCGTCGCCTACCCGCCGAGGCGGTGCTTCCAGGCGGCGAAACGCCGCCGCCTGCCCGCTGCCGATCAGGGATGCATCGCGGAAACGCCGCTGCCAAGCCCTCGTGGAGCCGCCGGCGGTGCCGCGGAGATTTTGCCCGTCGGCCGGCATCCGCTTGCCGAAGTGTCCTTTGTCGGGCTATCATGCGACCTGTTCCAGGGGGAGTCGGAAGGAGCCGAACACTATGACAATTTTTTGCTACGAGTGGACGGTTCGACTCGGCTTGCCTAAGACACTGAGGATTGCCGCTGAAATCGTGCAGCGGCGACATTTTTTCGGCACCACATAACAACAGGTGAAGCGATGATTGAAGGGTTGTTTTTGTCGGGTTTGGCAATGCCTGACCTGTCCGTGTTTCAGTACAACGCAGTGGACAACATCTTTTCGATGACGGTCGCGACGATGGGGGCTGCGGCCCTGTTTCTGTTCATGGCGAGGTCGCACGTCGATCCGGAATACCGGCCGGCGCTGTTGGTGTCGGGCATCGTGGTGTCGATCGCCTGCTACCACTATTTCATGATTCGCCACAGCTGGCACGACGCGTACTCGCTGGTGGACGGTGTGTACAAGGGCTCCGGGGCTGCATTCAACGACTACTATCGGTATGCCGACTGGATCCTCACCGTGCCGTTGTTGATGGTCGAACTCGTGGCCGTTCTCAGGCTGCAGCCGGCCAAGGCGACGAGCCTGCTGACACGGCTGGTCATCGCGGCGGCGTTGATGATCGCGCTGGGCTATCCGGGAGAGGTGATTGCGGATCCCGCGAAGTGGAACGAGCGGGTCATCTGGGGCGCGCTCTCATCGGTCCCCTTCTTCTACATCCTCTACGTGCTCTGGACGGAACTGACGAACTCGCTCGCCAGCCAACCGCCCGCGGCCCGCAGACTCCTGGAGATTGCCCGTCTGGTGATCCTGGTCACCTGGGCCGTCTACCCGATTGCCTATGCACTCGGTGGCACGCCCGACGCCCTGGCGGCGAAGGCCGGGACCGCTACCGCAGCCAATGGCATCATCGGTGCCAATGGCGTCGTTGGCCTGCAGATCGGCTACGCGATCGCCGACATGACCGCCAAGGCGGGCTTCGGCGTGCTGATTTACCTGATCGCCCGGGCCAAGAGCACGAAGACTGCCTCGGGTGAGGCGTACGCCACCGCCTGAGCGGTGGGGACCCTCTGCTGAAGAATAGTGATTCCATGCACGCGGCCTCGGTAATCTTGCTCTGCTGGGCGATGATCGGGGCCGCGTGTTTTTTTTCTCAGGCCATGGCTGGCTTCACCGCCGGCATTTTGGCGGTGCTCGTCGCGATGGTCGGCCAGCCGCACGGCGCGGCCGACCCACGCGTCGCCCGCTCGCGGCGTGAACCGGGTCTGGGGATGGCTTGGATGCCCGGGTTTTTTGCCGGGTATTTATCGGTTGCCGTGGTGGTCGTGTGCGGCTGGTT
>CAJBSQ010000814.1 GCA_903958265.1 uncultured Planctomycetaceae bacterium | reverse complement strand
TCCCCGGCTGCTCGGCGCGATTCGTCTGGCAGGCCGGCGACGGCATCGAGCACTGCACGACCGCGGACTGGCCCGCCGACTGACCAGCCGGCCTTCCAGGCCTTCTCGGTCTTCCCAGACTGCCATCACGGCAGACGACTCTGACGATTATCCCAAGTTTGCGGGCCAAGTACGTCGATAGCAGAAGTGCTGCCGCTGCGCCTTGGTGCATGCGGTGCGGACACGGAGTCGGGGGGCAACGTGTCGGGACCTTGCCGCTGCTATCAGCGGCGAAGTCCCCCCGGGCGCAGCGGCGGCATTTGAGACCGGTTTCGACCCCGAGACCGCCGGCCCCGTGCCGGCGCCCCCGCCGTGCCGCGACTCGCCCGACAACTCTGGGTAGCTCTCACGAGCCTGACGCTCGTCGCCAGCGGGTGCGCACCCCGGCAGCCGTTCTACTTCTTCGAGGACGGAGATCTCTCGCACTACGTGGGAGCGATCCAAAAACTCGAGTATCCCGACGGCGACCAGCAACCGCTCGACGAGGCCGCCGGAGCGACCGAACCGCTCACGCTCTCGAATCCCAGCTTCGACAACATCTGGGAACTCTCGCTGGAGGAGGCGATCCGCACCGCGCTGGAAAACGGCACGGTGCTGCGAAACCTCGGCGGGCGGTTCGGCAGCTTCGGCGGCCCCCGACCGCAGACCGGCGAGCCGCCCGTCTCACTGCTGACCAACCCGCAAGCCACGCCGAGCATCTACGATCCCGCCATCGTCGAGACCGACCCCTTCCGCGGCGTGGAAAGCGCCCTGGCCCTATTCGACGCGCAGCTCTCCAGTTCGCTCACCTGGGATCGGCAAAACCGGCCTCAGAACGTCGGCGGCATCGGCACCCAGATCTTCCAGCAGCAGCTGCTCGGCGACACGGGGAATCTGACGACCGGCATCCAGAAGCGGACCGCGACCGGTGCCACCTGGGGCTTCTCGAACCAGACGCTCTACGACAACAACAACTCCCCGATCCGCCAGAAGGACCCTGTGACCGGTGAGATCATCGTCCCGTCGACCTGGCAGACCAACTACGACTTCACCTTCAACCAGCCGCTGCTCCAGGGTGCCGGCGTCACCTACAACCGGATCGCCGGCCCCGACTTCTTCGACAACCTCTACGGCCGCCCCGTCTTCCGGGGCGTGCTGCTGGCCCGGATCAACGCCGACATCTCGCTGGCCGACTTCGAGGCGGGGGTCCGCAACCTCGTCAGCGACACCGAGCAGTCGTACTGGGAGCTCTACTTCGCCTACCGCAACCTCGAGGCCCGCAAGGCCGGTCGCGACAGTTCGCTCGAGGCCTGGCGGAAGGTCCACGCGCTGTATGTCGAACAGTCCCGCGGCGGCGAGGCCGACAAGGAAGCCCAGGCCCGCGAGCAGTACTTCTTCTTCCGCAGCGAGGTCGAGCAGGCACTCACCGACGTCTACCGCTGCGAAAACCGGCTGCGGTACATGATGGGGATCTCGGCGAGCGACGGGCGGCTGATCCGTCCCTCCGACGAACCGACCACGGCCCGGATCTCCTTTGACTGGCAGCAGTCGCTCGTGGAGGCCCTCTCGCGGTCAGCGGAGCTTCGCAAGCAGAAGTGGGTGATCAAGCAGCGGGAGCTGGAACTCGTCGCCGCCAAGAACCTGATCCTGCCCCGGCTCGACATGATCGGCCGCTACCGGTTCCTGGGCATGGGGCAGGAGCTGCTCGGTGGCGGAGGCTACGACGCAAACCCTGGCGATCCGCTGGTCGGCACCGGCGCCTACTCGTCGCTCTTCGGCGGCCAGTTTCAGGAGTGGCAGGCCGGAGCCCAGTTCCTCATGCCGCTCGGCTTCCGCCGCGAGCTGGCCACCGTCCGCCACCACCAGCTCCAGCTCGCCCGCGAGCGGGCCCGGCTCCAGGACGAGGAGCTCGAGGCTTCCCATGCCCTGGTCGAGGCAGTGCGGAATGTCGACACCAACTTCGCCCTGTCGCAGACCAACTTCAACCGCCGCGTCGCAGCGGAGCGGCAGGTCGAGGCGGTGCAGGCGGCCTACGACGCCAACACGGTCACGCTCGACCAGCTTCTCGATGCCCAGCGGCGGCGGGCCGAGGCCGAGAGTTCCTACTATCGCTCGGTGGTCGACTACACCCGCTCGATCTCCCAGTTGCACTACCGCAAGGGTTCGCTGCTGGAATACAACGGCGTGTTCCTCGCCGAGGGTCCGTGGCCCGGCAAGGCCTACTTCGACGCCCACCGGCGGGCCCGGCAGCGCGACGCCAGCCTGTATCTCAACTACGGCCACTCGCGGCCTGGTGTCTTCAGCCGCGGGGCGATCTCGCAGAACTTCGAGGAACTCGGGGCCGATGCCCGGGCCACCCAGCTCGAGCCCCGTGACCCTGCCACTCGCTTGGAGCCGATCTCGTCGCCCCTGCCCGCCGCGCCGGGAACGAAGCTCGAACCCGCCTCCCCTGAGCTCCTGCCCACGCCATCGCGGACCTGACGCGTGGCACAGGGAGTGGTGCGGTCGGTCTCGGGCGTGCGGAGATCGCCCTGTGAGCATGCTTGGGCGCGGGCTACGGCGCGGCCTTTGGCGGCGGGGCAGGAGCGAGCACCCACTGGGCATATGGCCGTTCGGCATCCGCCACCTCGTCGATCGCTGCACCGATAAGCACCTCGGCACAGCCCCCAAGCGGCACCGCGGTCGGTCCGAGGGTCGGGCTCTCACCCACGATCGCGCCCTGCTCCATGCCAGTGGCCGCGACTGCCTGCCGCCTGCCATCACCTCCGATCACGACGAGCGGCGTGCCCTCCAGTCGTGACATCGCCGCCAGCAGGCTGGGGTGAGGCTCCTCGGCGGTGGCCAGCCGGATGATTCGCGCCACATCGCGGCGCGGCAGGCTCTTCGTCGCACCGGCAACGTCGTAGATCACGTGGTGCTCGTCGATCCCGAGCAGGCGGCCCCGAAGGTAGTCGCCGCCGATCATGCGAATCACGTGCGTCGGCGGCGCGGCCTGCTGCGTCCTTGGCACGGTGAGCAGGCGGGCCAGTTTCTGCTTGAGGATCGGCCGCACGGCGGCGGTCGAGAGCTCGATCGCCCTGATCTGGTCGACGGGGATCGACCCGTCGCGACCATCGGCGAACCGCACCTCGATCCGTCGCTCATCGGCGGCGACGACGGCACACCCAAACGATTCGCCGGAGCAGAGGTGGAGTGTCGTCGGCCCACGCCTCGCGTCGCCGGCGAGTGCAACCTGCAGGGCGACCGCACGATCGAGGGCGTCTTTGGCCGCAGCGCCTGCCAGGTCGTCGCATCCCGCCGCGTCACGGACGAGGAGCACGTCCTCGGCAACCCCCGAGTCGCCCCGGACCCGCAGTCTCACCGTCGAACCAATCGGCCCGCGGAGGAGGGTGCGAATCGCATCGGCCTTCAGCGGCCCGGTCTCGACAGGCCTGCCCCAGTCACCCTCGGTGACCGCGTCGATCCGGTCGCCGACCCGGAGTCGCCCGTCGCGGGCCGCCGGCCCGTTGACCTGCAGGTCGGCCACGGCCCACCCTCCGCCGCTCCCCTCACGGGTTGGTACCACGCCCAGGCCACCGATCGCGTCGAGGCCGCGGTAGGTGATCCGCGCCGCTGGGCCGCGGCGTGCAAACCGCACCGGGCGGACTGCCCCGAACGGCTGCCAGCCAAGGCCCCCCTCGCAGGCCGTCAGGCAGCCGAGCATCCGGTCACCGCCCGACGTCAAGAAGCCCACACGGCCCGGCAGGCCGTGAAGGCGTGGCTCGGCGCGGGTCTCGGCGATCGCGTCGGCATGAAACTCAACGGGGCTGGCAAACAAGGCCGAGTCGACGACCACCGTCGTGGCGGTGGCGTTTGTGGCGGTGCGAAGGCGGCCAGCCAGCCGGCCGCCGCAGGGCAGTGCCAGCACCGCGGGGCCGTCCGCCGCTGCGGCCGGCAGACCGATCGCGATCGCGATCGCCACCCACCGGCACGGCGGGATCATGGTGCTTTCGGCTCCAGAATCCCCTGCTGCTCGATCCATGACCTCATCGACCGGCCCTGATTCATCAGCAGGGCCAGCGTCTTCCACTGCCGGTCGCTCATCGCAGCCTTGAGGCCCTTCGTGTCGACGCCCGAGAGCACCATGTACACGAGGTTCAGCTGGAGATGGGCATTTTCCTGCTCGGGAGTGAGTTCGTCGATCCGCAACGCCGGCGCTCGGGCGAGGAGAGCCTCCTTGATCAGGTCGTGCTGCTTCTGGTTCAGCCCGAGCATGTCGTCCATTTTGGCGACCGTCGAGATCACCATCGCCCGCCAGCGGAACGACCGCCGGGCGCCGACTTCAGCCTCGATGGCCGCAACCTGGCGGGCATCGAGCGTCGCGGGCAACACTCCGGCGAACAGCGAACCTGAATCGAAGAGGGTCCGCAGCTGCTGCCGGCACTGCTGAACATCCTGCTGGAACTGGTGCCACTTCTTCTGCCCTTCCGGATCGTTGAGGTTCACGCGGACGCCCGCGTACGTGCCGCGCATCGTATCGATGGCCGCGGCGAACCGGCGGATGTCCGACTCGACGGCCAGCCGCAGCGTGTGCCGCTGCTCCGCGGTGAGCTCGCAGGCATCGTCGATCCGCGCGAGCCGCTTCTCGGCCAGGGCCCGAGCCCGGGCGAAGGTGGGCGATTCCGGCGGCTGCTCCTCACCCTCCGCCGCAATCGGCCTCCCACGGTTCATGACCACCCGGCCGTTGATGATCAACCGCCCCTGCAGCTGCAAACCGACGTTGTTGCCGCGAAGCACCCAGCCATTGCCCTGCTGCTCGAAGAGGTTGGCGTCGAAGTTCGCGCCGAGGTCGATGAGGTTTTGCTGCTGCTCCGCCTCGGTCCGTGCAGCCGCCGGCTCCTCGAGCACACGGTCGTCCTCGCCGCGCACCATCGAGCCCAGGGCCACGACCCACAGGCAGGCCCAGCCGCCGAGCAGCACGTGCTTCGGGATCCGGCTCACTTCGTCCACCAATCGTCCTCCTGGTGCAGCCCCTGGCCGTCGAAGTTCCAGCCGGCGTGCACGCCGACCACCGCGATGCCCGCGGCCCGCCGCCATCGCTGCCACTCGGCCTGCTGCGACTCGTCGAGGTGGGGCTCGATGCAGCCATTGGCGTAGTCGGGGGCCGGCCGATAGTTGTTCATCACCACGCCCTGGTCGTCGAGTTCCCTTAACCAGGCGTCGTCCCAGCGCTGCTCGAGATCGGATTCGATCGCCCCCCGCTGGACCGCGGTCAGGTCGAGCTGGCGGTCGAGCTTCGCGACGATCGCCACGCGTGCCGCCTCCCCGCGCCGCTCGGACCGCAGCCGCTGCTCCCGCTGGTAGGCGGCGAACTCGGCGGCGGAGACCTGGGGCTCGACCTCCTTGGCCAGTGGCTCCTGAATGCTCCGGCGGGCGTCGAACGGCCGCCGCGGCTGTCCGCCGAGCATCTGCCGCGTGGCAAACTCCAGCGCCGTCTGCGTGACGGCCGCCTTACCCACGGCGAGCACCCGCTGCCGCGACTCCGGGGCGAGCGTCCCGCACGTCTGCCTGATCATCTCGAGCTCCGTCCGCAGCACCGGCTGAAAGAGCTGCTCCAGATGCTTGGCCTGCTGTCGGATCTGCTTCCGCTGCTGCCAGAGCTGCGCCTGCGCCGGATCCTTCGGCATTTCCCCATCTTCGGCCTCGTCGGCCGGGATCGGCGGCAGCGCCGGCTGCGGCACCGGCGCGATCGCGTCGAAGATGGCCCGCAGGCCCGCCCCGAACAGGCCCCGTTCGATGGCCGGCGCGGGCACCGGGCCGTTCTCCTGATCGACCCACACCTCGACCTCGGCCGCTTCGAACACCTCGACCGGTTCGTCCGCGACCGGGGCCTTGGCCGGCGGCTCGGCCCACGCGGTCGCCGCGGCGGCAGTAACCACGCTCACGACGATCCACTGCAGGATGAACGGCTGCGTCATCGTTCGTACACCGGGAGGAACTTGTAGTTGACGGCGAGCGATAATAGCGCCAGCGCGGTATCGACGGTGCCACCGAAGCCGCCGCCACGTCCAGCGAAGCCGGCGAAGCTGCCGTCCTTGGCCTGCATTCCCTTGAGCTCTTTGACGAGCCCGGCGTTCCACTTCTCCCAGACGTCGACGTCGCCCTGGAAGAGCGCCTGAGCCCGGTAGTAGCGGGTGTAGGTCGGGTAGCCCTCCATGCCTCCCTGCTCCACGGCCAGCGACCGGCCCCTGAGGTAGGCCAGCGACTTGCCGTACTGCGGGAGGCCCTTCTGCTGGGCGATCGAGTAGACGAGCACGCCGATGCTCGTGACGGCGTCGCTGCCGCCACCGGGTCCGCCCGAGTAGCCCAGCTGGCCGTTGGGTCCCGTCATCGTCGTGAAATACCTGATGGCCTTGTCGATGGTCTCGTCGGGAACCTCGATGCCTGCATTCCGCGCCGCCAGCAGCCCCATCAGCACCGCCCCGCTGACCGAGGTGTCGGCGTCCTTCGCATCGGCCGAATACCGCCAGCCCCCGAGGGGATTGTTCCGGGCGCTGGTCACCGCGCACCGCGTGGCCAGTTCGAGCGCCTGCCCGAGCGGGCGGCCCTGCTGACTGCCGGCCGATGCCTCGGTCCAGAGCATGCGGTCGTCGACGGCTCCGTAGGCCTCGGCCAGGGCGAGCATGCCGAAGCCGTGCTGATACATGCTGTCGTGACCCTGCCCAGACCCGAGAAACCCGGTCTCGGCGTTCTGGGCAACGATCATGCTCCGCAGCGCCTTGCGGATCGGCACGCGATACGGTCCGTGGTTCGGATCTTCGCCCGAGGCGAGCAGGGCCATCACCGCCATGCCGGTCACGCCGGGGCCGGCCTGGCCATCCTTCCAGGCTCCCGAGTCGTCCTGGCTCTTGAGCAGGTACCGCAGGCCCGCGTCGTACATCTCGCGGACGTCACGGGGCACGGGATCGCCGTAGCGAACCAGGGGCCCGGCCGCGTGCGCCGTGGCAGCGACCAGCGCGGCCGCCGTCCAGAGATAGGCCATCCAGAGACAGGCCATCCACCACGAGTGCTGCCTGCGACGCGATTCCATCACCGCCGCTCCTTTTCGAACGAGTTGAAGTAGGCGTCGAGACCCGCCCGAAACTCCTCCGGCAGCACGCGACCGCTGCTGCCGGTGGCCTGCTCCTGTTCTCCGCCGGCGGCCCTCTCGGTGCGATTGCCGCGGCCCATCAGGGCGAGCGCGGCGCTGGTGGCCGAGCCGGTGCTGCCGCCGCCCGGGGTCATCCCGCCGGCACCGCCGCCACCACCACCACCACCCGAGTTCGAGCCCGCGGCCTGGGCGGCGAGGAGCAGTTCGATCGCCTCCGTCTCGGCGCCGATCGCCTTCGGACCGGTCTCCGGCGTGGCGAGGATGTCGGTTGCTTCCGCCATCACCTCCTCCACCTTCTCGAACAACTGGATCTCCTGACCGAACGACTGCTCCCCGGCGGGCTCCTCGAGGAGCCGGTCGACGACATCGACGACCCGCTCCGCCAGCGCATCCTGCCGATCGGCAAGCCGCTCGGCCTGAGCCTGAAACTCCTCCTCGGCCATCGCCGCCCGTGACTGCTGGGCCACGCGGGTCTCCTCGCGGAGATTGACCTCGTCATCCAGGATCTTCATCACCTCGAGCACCACCTCCGGCGGCACGCTCTCACGGGGAGGCCCGCTCCCTTCCCCGCCCCCGCCACCCTGTGGCGGCGGCACGAGGTCGTCGGCCAGTCGGTCGAACGTGTCTGACCAGAACTCCGCCTGAGCGATCGACATGCCTGCCTCCTTAAGCACGTCGTCGGAGAGTTGCCGCAGGCTGCCGAGCGTGTCGAGGTCCTTCATCTCCTCGAGCACGGTACGGAAGGCCGGGAGCTGCCGGCGATCGAAGTAGGCCTGCAGGTCGTCCATCAGCGCCGACATCTTGTCGGTCTCGCGGACGGAGAGTTCCCGAACCTCGCCAAGGGCACGCCTCACGGGGGCGGGCTGCCCGTCGGCCTTGCCGAACGCCTCCGCAGCCATGCCCGCGATCCGGCTGCCGATCGAGCCCTGCTCCCGGGATGCCAGCTTCAGCCGCTTCACGAACGTGCTGCCCTCCAGCCGCGCCATCACTGCGGCGAGTTCGTCGGCCACCTGGGCAAACTCGGCGAGCAACTCCTCCTGGGCGGCGATCGCGCCGTCGAGCGCCTCCTCGGCCGCCGGCTCACCCGCCTCGGCGGCCTCCGACGGCGGCGTCACGCCAGCCTGCGTGGTCGGTAGGCCGAATCTCCCGGGGCCGCCCGGCGAGGGCGGACTGGGCTGGTCGTCAGTCTTCGGCTGCTGCGACGACTCGGTGTCGACCACCTGCGGGATCGGCGGCGTTTCCGCCGGAGGCTCGGAGCCGGCAGGACTTGTGCCCCCCGGCTGCTCCCGCTGCTCACCCACCCGCGGCGGCGGCTCGCCGCCAGCCTGCGGCGTGCCGGCCATCTCGCCGGGCTTCGGCGGCGGCTCCGACGAGGCCTGCTCGCCGGGCGTACCCTCCGCCGGCTGCTGACCGCCGGGCTTGGGGGGCGCCACCGGCGCGGGCTTCGGCGATCCGGGCGGGGCCTCACCGGCCTGCGGCTTTCCGGCGGCGGGCCGCCCGCGGGCCGCCTGCGCGAGCAACTCGGCCACGCTCGGCATCCGACTGTCGGCAATGTCGGCGAGTGTTTGGATGTCTTCGGAGAGTTCCTCGAGTGTTGTCGCCTCGAACTCC
>CAJBSQ010000813.1 GCA_903958265.1 uncultured Planctomycetaceae bacterium | reverse complement strand
GCCGGCACGTAGAGCACGGCACTGGCCGCATGAAATGCGGCGTGCGCGGCGGCGAACCAGTCGCCATCGGAGTCGATCACGGAGAACCAGTGCGGTTGGAGCGCGGCCGCGTGCTGGGCAAGCACCTCGTCGGCCGATCCGAACACCACCCCCCGAGCCGCCACGGACGGATCGAGTTCCGACCGCACGACATGCCCGTCGACCGACGCAAACCGGCCCGCCAGCGCTCCGGCCTTCGGAGCCTGCGGTGTCGCTTCGAAGTCGGCATAGGCGTCGGCGGCGAGGTCGCCAGAGAGGATCGCCGCGGCGAGCAGTCCATCGGGCGCGACCGTTCCGGGCGGAGGTGCTCCCCGCAGTCCCCAGGCCTTCGGCTTGAAGGCCCGCAGGTCGGTCCGCATCCAGTTTTCAGCCCGCCGCTCGGGGAGGCCGAGCGCCTGCAGCCGCTCGAAGGCAGCCCGGCGGCGAGTGACCGCCCATTCCGGAAGCGACGACTCCGCAATCAGACGGTCGAGGGCCGGGCTGTCAAACGAGGAAGCCGAGGGCAGGGCAGTGGCCAAAGTCATGATCGCATCACCCCACGGAGCCTTCCATTTGCAGTTCGATCAGCCGGTTCATCTCGACGGCGTATTCCATCGGCAGCTCTTTCACGAGGGGCTCGATGAAACCGCTGACGATCATCGTGCTTGCCTCGGCCTCGGAGAGGCCGCGGCTCATCAGGTAGAAGAGCTGCTCCTCGCCGATCTTCGAGACGCTCGCCTCGTGACCGATCGAGACGTCCTGCTCCTCGATTTCGATGTAGGGATAGGTGTCGCTGCGGCTCCGGTCATCGAGGATCAGGGCATCGCAGACAACGCTCGAGCGGCTCTTCTTCGCTCCCGGTTCCACCTTCACCAGGCCGCGGTAGCTCGCCCGGCCGCCGTTCTTCGAGATGCTCTTGGAGACGATCCGGCCCGACGTGTGGGGCGCGGCGTGCACCAGTTTCGCCCCGGCGTCCTGATGCTGGCCCGCCGACGCGAACGCGATCGAGAGGATCTCGCCACGGGCGCCCGGCTCCATCATGTAGACGGCCGGATACTTCATCGTCAGGTGGCTGCCGAGATTGCCGTCGATCCACTCCATCATCGCCCCCTCGTAGGCCATGGCCCGCTTGGTGACGAGGTTGTAGATGTTGTTGGCCCAGTTTTGGATCGTCGTGTAGCGGCAGCGGCCGTGCTTCTTGACGACGATCTCGACGACGGCGGAGTGCAGGCTCTCGGTGGAGTACATCGGCGCCGTGCAGCCCTCGACATAGTGCACCTGGGCTCCTTCGTCGACGATGATCAGCGTTCGCTCGAACTGCCCCATGCTCTCGGCGTTGATGCGGAAGTAGGCCTGGAGCGGAAACTCGATCTTCACGCCCTTGGGCACGTAGATGAACGAACCGCCCGACCAGACCGCCGAGTTGAGCGCGGCGAACTTGTTGTCGGTGGGGGAGATGATCGTGCCGAAATACTCCCGGAGCAGGTCGGAGTGCTCGCGAATGGCCGTGTCGGTGTCGGTGAAGATCACGCCCTTCTTGGCGAGGTCCTCCTGCAGCGAGCCATACACCACCTCGCTCTCGAACTGGGCCTTCACCCCGGAGAGAAACTTCCGCTCCGCCTCGGGAATGCCCAGCCGGTCGAAGGTCTTCTTGATGGCGTCGGGCACCTCCTCCCACGTCTTGCCCTGCTGCTCAGCGGGCTTGAGGTAGTAGAAAATGTCCTGAAAGTTGATCGCGATGTCGCCGCCCCAGCGCGGCATCGGCTTGGAGTGGAAGATCTCCAGCGACTTCAGCCGGAAGTCCCGCATCCAGGTCGGCTCCCGCTTCATCTCCGAGATCTGGGAGACGATCTCGGCGTCGAGTCCGCGCCGGGCCTTGAACACCGCCGGGGAATCGGTGCGGAAGTCGTACTTGTTGATCTCGCCCAGAGCGAGTGTCGAGGATTCGT
>CAJBSQ010000812.1 GCA_903958265.1 uncultured Planctomycetaceae bacterium | reverse complement strand
GTTTCGTGGCGCGGTCGCCGAGCCGATCACGCCCCCCGGTGGCGAGTCGCTGCCGCAGGAGTCATGCGCCTTCGACTTTCCGCTCCGGGCTGCCGATGTCCACGAAGAACTGCTCGTCGAGACAATCGCGCCGCTCGTCGATCGCTGCCTCGCGCCGCTCGCCAGCCGCGGCGCGGGCGTGCTGTCGCTCCAGGTGCGGCTGGAGCATGGTTCGCGTCTGGCGTCAGCCGCGCCGACGGTGATCGACGTCGGGCTGTTTCGGCCGAGCGTGTCGCGTGCGCACCTCGTGGAGCTCGTGCGGCTGCGACTGGCCCGCGTGCGGCTGCCCGCGGAGATCGACGGCATCGCCGTGGAGGTGGTGGCGGCGGGGCCCGTGGCCTGCCGACAGCGAACGCTGTTTGGCCCGGTGGAGGGTGCCGACAACAGCTTCGAGGCGGCCGATGCCGATGTCGAGGTGGGCATGCTGCTCGATCGGCTCTCGGGGCGGCTCGGCCGGCCGGCCGTGTTCGAGCCGCAGCTCGTAGGTGACGCCCAGCCCGAGCATGCCTGGATCGCGGCACCGCCATGCAACGACGCGGCGGTGCGCCGCGACCGCGGCGGCAGGGTTGGCACGTCGGCTCCCCGCGGGGATGCGTTCTTGCGGCACACCCCGACCGGACGGCGGCCAATCTGGATGCCGCCACGTCCGCTGCCGCTGGAGCCGATCGAGTTTGAAATGGGGTCGGTCGCGACTGACGGCCCGCCGATGCGATTTCGGCTGGGCGACCGGATGCACCGCATCGTGCAGGCCCACGGCCCCGAACGGATCGAAACGGCGTGGTGGCGTGGGCCGTCCGTCCGCCGCGATTACTACGTCGTCGAGACTGAATCGGGGGAACGGTTCTGGGTGTTCCGCCGGCTCAAGGACGGCGGCTGGTTTTTCCACGGCATGTTCGCGTAGGGGGGAAGAGGCCATGAACGCACGGGATGACATCGGACCGCGGTATGCAGAGCTGCACTGCACGAGCACCTTCTCGTTTCTCGAAGGGGCGTCGCAGCCGGAGGAACTGGTGCGACGGGCCCACGCGCTCGGCTACGAGGCGTTGGCGATCACCGACAAAGACACGCTCTCCGGCATCGTGCGGGCGCACGCCGTAGCCAAAGACGTGGGCCTGAAACTGATTGTGGGGGCGAGTCTCGAGCCCGTCGACGCAGCCCCGATCGTGCTCTGGGCCGCCAGCGCCGTGGGCTATGCCAACCTCTGCCGCCTCCTGACCCGCGGCCACATGCGGCGGGCCGAGGTGGATGCCAGAGGTGTCACGTCGGAAGCGGGCCGGTGCCTCGTGTCGCGCGACGACATCGCGGCGCATGCCACGGGGCTACTCGCAGGCATGGTGCTGCCCCTCCCGCGGCCGGCGGGCGGCGACGAGGCCAGCGCGGCGGCCGGCCTCGCGGCCTGGCGGGAGGTGTTTGGCGAGCAGCTCTGGGCGCTGGCCGAGGTGGCGCTCGAGGGCGACGACGACGAGCGCCTGCAGTGGTTCGAACGCGTGGCCGCGCGGGCGGAGGTGCCGCTCGCAGCCGCGGGTGACGTCCGCTACCACGAGCGGTCGCGACTGCCCCTCTTCGACGCCCTCGCTGCCGTGAGGCATGGCGGCACGGTCGACGAGATCCGCGACCGGCTGTTGTCCAATGGCGAGCGTCACCTGCATTCGCGGCGGCGGATCGCGGAGCGGTTCGCCGCGCTGCCCACGGGCCGCGGCACGGCGGACTCCGCCGGCCGCAGGTTTCTCTGGCCGGCGGCCGTGGAGCAGACCGTCGAGATTGCGGGCCGCTGCACGTTCTCGCTCGATGAGCTGAAATACGAGTATCCCGACGCCATCGTGCCGGCCGGCCGCACGGCGGCGGAGCATCTCACCGACCTCGCCTGGCAGGGGGCGCGGAAGCGGTATCCCGAGGGCGTGCCGCGGAAGGTGGACGAACTCCTGCGGCACGAGTTGTCACTCGTCGCCGAGCTCGGCTACGAGGCCTACTTCCTCACGGTGTTCGACATCGTGCGGTTCGCTCGCCGCCGCGGCATCCTCTGCCAGGGACGGGGCTCGGCAGCCAACTCCTGCGTCTGCTACTGCCTCGGGATCACGTCGGTGGATCCTGCGCGGATGAATGTGCTCTTCGAGCGGTTCGTGAGCCGCGAACGCCGGGAAGCTCCCGACATCGACATCGACTTCGAACACGACCGCCGCGAGGAGGTGATCCAGTACATCTACGAAACCTATGGCCGCTCCCGGGCGGCGATGACCGCCGAGGTGATCTGCTACCGGCTGCGGTCGGCCGTCCGCGACCTCGCCAAGGCGCTCGGCTTCTCGCTCGACCGCGTCGACGCGATCGCGGCCGTGATCGACGTGGGCGATGCCTGCGAGGATCTGCCGACGCGGCTGACCGAGGCGGGGCTCGACCCCGCGAGCGACGCCTGCACGAGGCTCACGACGCTCGTCGGCCAGCTCGTCGGCTTTCCCCGCCACCTCGGCCAGCACGTCGGCGGCATGGTGATGACCCGCGGGGATCTCTGCGACCTCGTGCCGATCCAGCCCGCCACCATGGAGGGCCGCTCGATCGTGCAGTGGAACAAGGACGACCTCGACGAACTCGGCATCCTGAAAGTGGACTGCCTCGCGCTGGGGATGCTCACGGCGATCCGCCGCGGGTTCGACCTCGTGGAGGAGGCGGGGGGGGAGAGCCTCACGCTCGCCACGGTTCCTGCCGAAGACAGTCGCGTCTACGAGATGATCTCCCGCGCCGACACGGTGGGGGTGTTTCAGATCGAGAGCCGCGCGCAGATGAGCATGCTGCCGCGACTGAAACCGGCCTGCTTCTACGACCTCGTGATCGAGGTGGCGATCGTCCGCCCCGGGCCGATCCAGGGCGACATGGTGCATCCATACCTGCGGCGGCGGAATGGCGAGGAGTCGGTGAGCTATCCCAACGACGCGATCCGCGAGGTGCTGGAGAAGAC
>CAJBSQ010000811.1 GCA_903958265.1 uncultured Planctomycetaceae bacterium | reverse complement strand
GCGGATCCGCTCGCCCGAAACGTCGTCGGCCGGCTGCCGGCGGCGATGATGGCGCTCCCGGCTGACGCCGCCGCCGAGTTCGCGCCGCTCATCGGCCTCGACCCGCTCAGCGTGGATGACGTGCTGCGAGGACGCGAGCGGCTCCGCGATCTCCTCCCCACGGGCCCACACGCGGAAGGCACGCTCGGCGGCCCGCTCGACCGCTTGATGCTCGCCTGGTTGCAGGCGCTGTCGTCGGAGCGGCTGCGCGTCCACGTCGGCTCGTGGTCGATTCACCTCGTCCAGACGAACCTCTTCGATCACCTCTGGTTCCTGTGGTTTCTCTGCTGGATGGTGGTCATCTTCGCGATACTCGCCGTCACGGGCCTCCTGCCATCGGGCCGCAGGCGCTGGTGGCTCGTGGCTCTTTCCTGCCTGCCGCAGATGGTGATCGGCATGTCGCTGGCGGGGTTCTACGGGCCGGACACGTCTCTGGGCCTGCTGCCGACGCCACAGATGCTCGCTTTCTATGCCTGCTTCTATTTCTTCGGCGTCGCCACGTTCGCGGCGGAGGGGATCGACACGCGGCTCGGCCGGCACTGGAAGCTCCTGCTGCCGGCGGCGGTGGCGCTCCTCGTGGCCGGCCTCGCGACAATGAACAATCGCACGCTCGCCACCGTGCTCCAGCCCGCCTATGCCTGGACGATGTCGCTGGGCCTCATCGGTGTGTTTCACCGGTTCTTCAGGAACCCCAACCCCACGGTATCGTGGCTGGCCGACGCCTCGTATTGGATGTATCTCATCCACGTGCCGCTGGTCGTCGTGGCCCAACTGCTCGTCCGGCAGTGGCCGTTGCCTGCGAACGTGAAGTTCCTCCTGATCCTGGCGATGGTGACGCCGATCCTGCTCGTGACCTACCGCTGGTGCGTCCGCTTCACGCCGATCGGCCGCCTGCTCAACGGGCCGCGGGATGTTTCCACGGCCAGCCAGGGTCGTTAGTACCGATGGTCGTCGGGGTCGTAGTCGGGCGACAGAACGACGTTCCCTTCCGGATCGGCGGCAAACTTGAACTGGTGGTCCACCAGCCGCCGGAGCAGCCGCGACCGCACGATCGTTGAGAAGAACCTCTTGAACGACTCGCCCTTGGCATCGAGCGGCCTCTCGGACGCGAACATGAACATCGGCAGCAGCATCTCGTCGTGAATGGTCTCGTTGTGCCAGACGTTCTGGGGGGGATCGAACGGGTTTCGCGGATTGGCGGCGGAGTTGTCGTAGGAAACCTCCGCGTCAAACCGCGTGCCGGCCGGAAACCGGCGGGGCTGCTTGAGGTTGTACGGCGACTGCCAGTTGTAGTCCCACTGGGGCACCCGCAGGAGCAGCAGCGACTGCTTCTCGCCCGGCAGGGTGGCCCTGAGCTCAATCCACCGGGCGAGCTGGTGCGCGTGCGGCACGACGCCCACGAAATCGGCGTCCTGGGGGAGCGTGTAGCTCCCTCGGACGCGAAAGTCGGTGACGCCCGGCGGCACCACCGCAAAATCACCGCTGAGGTAGATCATGTTCATCACCGTGCGTGGCGGCTGCTTGTTGAGCCAGATACCGATCCGGCTCGAATCCGTTTCCAGCTTTCCGGTGCGGACATAGTGCACCTGAGCCGTGATGTCGCAGCCCGCTGGAATCGCCCATGACGCATCGGCCGGGGCAACCGTCGCCCGCACCCCCGGCACGAAGCCACTCACGAACGAGGCCCGCGGCTGCCCGTCGTCGCGAATAGGCGGCACCCGAAATCCGATGCCGTGCGAATCCTGAAAGCCCCCGCCCCGGTCGTCCGGGTGACTGAAGCCGTCGCGGCCGCCATGCTCCCGAATGGCCTGCTCCACGGTCTCCCGCGGCAGATGGCCGATCAGCG
>CAJBSQ010000810.1 GCA_903958265.1 uncultured Planctomycetaceae bacterium | reverse complement strand
GCGAGCAGACGATCGCCGCCGAGATCGGCCGTCGCGAGCAGGCGCTCGACGAGGAGACGGCGAAGCTCCGCGGGCAGAACGCCGGCTGGGCCGTGGAGTTTGAGACGGCGTCGGGCGGCGTCGCCGCCGTGCCGCTCGACGCGATCGTTCGCGCCTGGCAGCCCAACCGGCTCTCGCTCGGCGGCAGTCTGGGGGTGTATTTCTCCCGATGGGGCGAGTTTCTCGCCGACGATCCCCGCGAGGCCAACAGCGCCGGCGGCGTGTTTCCCGCGATCTGGGGCACCGTCACCATGACGCTCATCATGGCGATCTTCGTGGCGCCCTTCGGCGTGCTGGCCGCGCTCTACCTCCGCGAATATGCCGGCCGCGGGCCGGTCACCACGGCCGTGCGGGTGGCGATCAACAACCTCGCCGGCGTGCCGAGCATCGTCTACGGGGCTTTCGGGCTGGGCTTCTTCTGCTACGTGCTCGGAGCGGGCATCGACGATGTGTTTTTCAAGGCGAGCCTCGTGGCCGACGGCCAGCCGACGTTTGGCACCGGTGGCCTGCTCTGGGCGTCGCTCACGCTGGCGCTCCTCACGCTGCCGGTCGTGATCGTGGCCACGGAGGAGGCGCTCTCCGCGGTGCCCAACTCGATGCGGGAGGGCTCGTATGCCTGCGGCGCCGGCAAGTGGCAGACGATCCGCCGCATCGTGCTGCCCCGGGCGCTCCCCGGCATCATGACGGGGTTGATCCTCGCCATGGCCCGCGGCGCCGGCGAGGTGGCACCGCTGATGCTCGTGGGCGTCAAGAAGCTGGCCCTCGAACTCCCCGTGGACGGCAGCTTCCCGTTCGTCCATCCGGAGCGGGAGTTCATGCACCTCGCCTACCTGATCTACGACGTGGGCTTTCAGAGCCCCAACAGCCAGGCCGCCCGGCCGATGGTGTTCACGATCACGTTCCTGCTGGTGGCGATCATTGCCCTGCTCAACGTGGCCGCGATCTGGATCCGGTCGCGGCTGCGGCGGCGGTTCGTCGCGCAGCAGTTCTGAGCACCGTGGTGTACGATTCCTCCTCCGCCCCGCCGGGGCATCATCGGAGCCGAGCCCGCCATGCACACCGTCGACGAGCCGCCTCGGGAAGCCGGTGGGCCGCGGACTCCGGAGCCACCGCAGGATCGCCTGGTGGCCGTGGCCGCGGGCCGTGAGGTCGATCCTGAGGTGCACGAGAGCGTGCTCCGGGAGCCGCCGGTGTTGGAGATCGACCGCTTCAACCTCTGGTATGGTGCCAAGCAGGCGCTGCACCGGATCACGATGCTGATCCCGCTGCACAAGGTGACGGCGTTGGTGGGGCCGAGCGGCTGCGGCAAGTCGACCCTGCTGCGGAGCGTGAACCGGCTCAACGACCTCGTGCAGAGCGTGCGGATCACGGGCGACATGCGGCTTTCGGGCGACTCGATCTACGACCCGCGGATGGACGTGATCGAGCTGCGGAAGCGGATGGGGATGGTGTTTCAGAAGCCCAACCCCTTTCCGATGAGCATCTACGAGAACGTCGTCTACTCGCTGCGGATCGACGGCGAAACCAACCGCGGCGTGCTCGACGAGGTCTGCGAGATGAGCCTCCGGGGAGCCGCCCTCTGGGACGAGGTCAAGGATCGCCTCCAGGACAGCGGGCTGGGCCTCTCGGGCGGGCAGCAGCAGCGGCTCTGCATCGCCCGGGCGATCGCGGCCGAGCCCGAGGTGCTGCTGCTCGACGAGCCCTGCTCGGCCCTCGATCCGATCGCGACCGGCAAGGTGGAAGACCTCATCCAGGAGCTCCGCGGCCGCTACTCGGTGCTGATCGTGACCCACAACATGCAGCAGGCCAGCCGCTCGAGCGACTACACCGCCTTCATGTATCTCGGCAGGCTCATCGAGTATGGAGCCACGCCCGACATCTTCACCAAGCCCGTCCTCCGCGAGACGGAGGCCTACGTGACCGGCCGCTTCGGCTGATCGGCACCCCACTCACTATGACCAAACACATCGAACGTCAGATCGAGAATCTCAAGGAGCGGATCCTCCGCCTCGGCACCCTCGTGGAGGAGGCGATCTCGAAGTCGATCACCGCCTTCATCAACCGTGACGCATCGCTGGCCCAGCGGGTGATGGCCAGCGACGAAGACATCGACAGCATGGAAGTGGAGGTGGAAGAGGAGTGCCTGAAGATCCTCGCCCTCTACCAGCCCGTCGCGGCCGACCTCCGGTTTGTCGTCTCCGCCCTGAAGATCAACAACGACCTGGAGCGGATGGGCGACCTCGCCAAGAACATCGCCAAGCGGGTGACGCAGCTCCAGGGGGGCAGCCCGTACGATCTTCCCCCCGAGATCCGCACGATGGCCACGCAGGCGCAGGAAATGGTTCGTCAGTGCCTCGACGCCGTCGTCAAACGCGATCCCACGCTCGCCCGCCAGGTGCGTGAGGAGGACGACATCGTCGACGAGGCCCGCCAGCGGATTCAGCGGCGGGTGATGCAGGGCATCAAGGATCAGCCGGACAACGCCGAGAGTCTGCTCCGAATCAACTCGGTTGCAAAGCACATCGAGCGGATTGCCGACATGGCCACGAACATCGCCGAGGATGTGGTGTACATGGTCGAGGGGGACATCGTCCGCCATCGGTCCGAGGGCTAAGCAGGCCCGTAGCCGCAGGTTTCCTACCTGCGCTGCGCCCCGCCACAGGGTCTCGGGTGCAGGTAAAGAAACCTGCACCTACGGAGCGGCAAGCACCGCCACGGGGTCTCGGCTGGGTCAAAAACCTGCACCTCCG
>CAJBSQ010000809.1 GCA_903958265.1 uncultured Planctomycetaceae bacterium | reverse complement strand
GTCGTTTCATGGGCGGTTTAGGGGAAGGGCAGAGGAAATACCCCGTCCGGCTACCGATTCCGAGCGGTCACGGGATCGTAGCACCCGCGGCTTTCTCCCGTCGCCAGACAGTCATCTCCGCGATCGAGTGCTGGTGCTTGCGGGCTGTCTCCCGAATCACGAAGGGCACGTTTTGCCGGTGAATCAAGGAGAAGCTTCCCGCGAGCGACCGCGTCAGGCCCGCCAACGTGGAGAGAGGCTCGCCATGTTCGCGACGGCCGCCGACCCACTTCGATTTCTGCGTGTACTCCTCGAGCCACGTGTAGGGCGACGTGATCACCAGCAGGCCGCCGGACCGCACCCGTGCCCCGATGCCATCAAGGAACAGCGACGGGTCGTAGAGGCGGTCGATCAGATTGCCCGCAAAGACGAGGTCGTAGTCGGTGTAGTTCGCCTTGAGATTGCAGGCGTCGCCTTGCATGAAGAGGACTCGTTTTCCGGCCGCGGTGAGCCCGAGCCGGTCGAGCGAGATCGCCCGCCCCGTGGTCAGTTCGCCCTCGGTCGGAATCTCATACAAAACCTCGTCACCCTGCTGGAGGCGGACACCCGACTGGATGAACCGTGCCGAGAAGTCGACGGCGTCGACATGGGCGAAGAATCTCGCGAACTCGAAGGCCGATCGCCCCACCGAACAGCCGATATCGAGACACCGCTGCCGGTGGTCCATCGGCACGTGCGGCATCGTCGCTTCCACGCATGCTGCGGGAAAGTTCGGGACGCCGAGAATCGTACGGCTCGCGCTGCCCGCAGCGGCGTCAAGCCTGCCGGACGCGGCGTCATGCCCGCCGGACAAGCCGTCCAATCCGCCGGACGCGGCGTCAAACCCGCCGGAAAAGCCGTCCAATCCGCCGGAAGCGGCGTCGAAAT
Organism: uncultured Planctomycetaceae bacterium; assembly: GCA_903958265.1. Taxonomy (GTDB): domain Bacteria; phylum Planctomycetota; class Planctomycetia; order Pirellulales; family UBA1268; genus QWPN01. The sequence goes on along the minus strand of CAJBSQ010000809.1, from coordinate 5,121 downwards.
AGTGGAAGTCGAGATACTGCGTGACCAGCTGATCGGTCTCGTACAGCCTCGAACCAGCCGTCACGGCCTCGTTGCCCGGCTCCTCGACGATCGTGCGAAAACCGGCGTGCTGGAAGAAGTGCCGCCGGAACGCGTAGCGGGCACTGGCGAGCGCCTCGTTGCCGGTCGAGATCCACGAGCCCCCCTTGATGAGGTTGTGGCGGCCGTCGAACGTGGGCACCGAGAAGTCGTCGTAGAGAGGATGCACCTCGAAGCCCTTGAAGGGCATGATGGGGGTCCGTGTCCACTGCCAGACATTGCCGACCACGTCGCAGAAATCTCCCTGCTGGCAGGCGTCCACCGGGCAGCTCGAAGCGAAGCGTTCCAGGTTGATGTTGCCCGGCGCCGCGGTCCACGTGGGCTGATCCCCGGGGACGGCATCACGGAGGACCTGCCAGTGGGCCTCGGTCGGCAGGAGGACGTTCTCGCCCGTCCGGCTCGCGAGCCACGAGCAGTAGGCCTGAGCCTCCAAACAGTTGACTTCGACCGGCCAGTTGAGCGGGAGCGGGATCTCCTCGAGAAGATTTCGCTGGAGATACCCGCTGCCGCAGGCCCTCCAGAACTTTGGATGCTCGGCCCTCGTGTAGTGCAGCCAGCCCTGACCCTCCTCCGTCCACCAGGAGTCGTCGCGATAGCCTCCATCGGTCACGAACGCCAGGAAGTCCGCGTTCGAGACCAGCCGCTTTCCCGCCCGGAAGGCAGGGAGGTCAACATCCTCGACGCCGTACTCGTTGTCCCAGCCGTAGGTGCGGTCGGACGCTGGCTTGCCCAGCCGCACGTGGGTGGCCGGCAGGCCGAGCCACTCATTCTCCGGGGATGGTCCGCTTATCGGGCACGAGCCCCAGAGTCGTCGCTCCTCGGGCGAGAGTTCGTCGCCGTGCCGGAGTTCCGCCAGCGGCATCTGCCGCATGATCACGCTCGATGTCTCGAGGTGGATCCGCTCGTGCTCGATGCCCATCAGGATCATCCACGCCGGGGAGTTCCAGCGGATCGGCAGTTCCAGCGGCATGGTCTGGATGAAGTCGTCGACGAGCCGGCGCATCGCAGCCCGGTATCGCTTCACCGTGGCCGCGGACGGCCAGTCGTAGTGCGCGGTGTTGAGGTCATCCCACGACATCTCGTCGACCCCGACGGCCATCATCGCCTCGAGCACGGGGTCGAGCCGCGCAGACACATACCGTCCGGCCGTGAGCTTGTTGAGATAGAAGACCGCGGGATGGGCGTAGTAGAAGATCAGTGGGTGGCGGAGAGGTTCATGCCGCGGGTAGTACGAGGCGTCGTCTCGGATCAGCGCGAAGAGCCTCTCGTAGATCTCGCAGGTCTGGTGGAAGTAGTGCCGCAGTTCGGCCCGCTTGGCGGCGACGGGATCGTCCACCGTGAGGTCCGCATCGAGGCCAATCGTCCGAGTCGGTGTCAGGGGCAGGGCCAGCGTGGCGAATGCCGACGCGGCGGACGCCTCCTCGGCGGAGGCAACCGTGGTTTCCAAGGTGGTGGGGCCGGGACGCTGAGGCATCGCTGATCCTGCGGGGGCTGAGGCTTACGAGGCTGTAACTTTAGCACCGCAGGCGAGGCCGGCCAGCAGCGGGTCGGGGATCGGTGCCGTGGCCCCCAGCAGGGCGCCGACCACGGCGCCGCGATGGCAGTTGTCGCCGCCACACTGTGCGTTCGCAAATACCCCGCCGGCAAAGTCGCCGGCATGCCGGTAGGCGAGGGCCAGGGCCGCGGGGAAGGCGTCTTCGATGTAGCAGGCGGAACTGAGGACGCTGCCCACGAGTTGGCGATCGGGCAGCGGTTGCCAGGACCGGAGCTTTGCCGCTGAGATCCAGTCGCGGCCGTGCTCGAGGATCGCATGCCGGAGGGTTTCCGCGGCCTCGGCAACAGTCGGCGGATCGGCTTCAGGTGTCGGGACCACGTCGGCGAGCATTTTGACGAGGGCGTCTGCTGCGGCCAGCACGTGGTCGTCCTTGTGCGTCAGGCCCACATGCAGGCGGACGATCCGTCGAAGATCCGGATGCCGGGCGCCGAGGGCCGCCACGATCGCGGACACCGGCACGAGGCCACCGATGTGGATGTCGCGGACGCCGCAACTGATCGGCTTGCGGCCCGAGGCGAGGTTGGTGAAGAAATGGCGGTGGTACTCCTCGAGATAGGTGTCTCGGTGCCACCCGGGTTCGAGCATCAGCGTCACGTATCGTTCGAGCCAGCGCTCGGGATCGTAGTCGCGGTCGCGGCGGACCATGTCATACAGCTCGACGGCGAGCCGCGAGTTGAGCGTGTTCTCACCGGCGGCCAGAAACTGGTGGTAATGAACGCCTCGCTTCCCCCAGAAAGCCGCCTGGTCGCGGAGGATGTCGAACTTTGGTGCGGGAGGAGTCCATGTCGAACGCCAGAGGATGCTGTCGGGGTGCGGGCTCCGAGGGGCGAGGTAGCCCGCAATCGTGCCGTAGTCGCGGTCCAGCGCCCGCTGGTCGTAGTACCAGTGCACGGGCATCGCCACGGCGTCGGCCACCAGGCCGCCGAGGAACACCAGGCGGTCTGCATCGGATGTGGAGTTCATGCGTGGAGGGTTCTCGCGAGGAATGACGTCACCCGGGGGTCACGGCACCGGTCAAGAAACTCGGCGGCCGGAGCATGGGCCGCGACCCGGCCGTCGGCGATGAAGGCGATCTCGTCAGCCACCCGCCGGGCAAAGCCCATCTCGTGGGTGACCAGCACGAACTCCGTACCAGACCGTTTGAGGTCGTCGATCATGTCGAGCACCTCTCCGGTCATCTCGGGGTCGAGTGCGGAGGTCGGCTCGTCGAGAAACAGCCGTCGGGGCTGCACCACCAGGGCCCGAAGGATCGCGATCCGCTGCTTCTGGCCTCCGGAGAGTTCGGCCGGCCGCTTGTGGGCGTGAGCGGTGAGCCCAAACCGCTCGAGCGGTTCCGCGACCCGCCGCCGGGCCTCGGTGTCGGTGAGGCCGTGGACGTGAACGAGCGGCAGCAGGAGGTTGTCCATCGCGGTGAGGTGGGGGAAGAGGTTGTACGCCTGGAAGACCGTGCCGACGCCGCGGCGGTACCCGCGGAGCGACTCCTCGTCGCGGGGCAGGGCGACACCCTCGAAGGTCACGCTGCCCGTCACCGGCACGTCGAGCCCAGCCAGGATTCGCAGCAGCGTTGACTTGCCACCGCCCGACGGGCCCACGAGCACCAGCGACTGCACTTCCCCCGTTGCCAGCGAGAGACCGTCGAGCACGGTCGTGGAGCGTCTGCTCCGCGGGTCGTCGAACCGCTGCACGAGGTCGTGGATCACCAGATTCATGCACACACCCGCTTCATGCCGCCTCGTAGCGAAACCGCCGTTCGAGCCACCGGGATAATGCCGAGAGGGGGAGCGTCAAGGCGAGGTAGCCCACCGCCAGCGGCAGGTAGCTTTCGAGCGTTGAGTAGGTTGCAGAGTTGACGTTGCGGGCATTGAACGTGAACTCCGCGATCGAGATCACCGACAGCAGCGAAGAATCCTTGATGAGCGACACCAGTTGACCGGCCACAGACGGCAGCACGATCCGCACGGCCTGCGGGAGCACCACGAGCCCGAGCGTCTGCCACGGGGTGAGGCCGATGGCCCGGGCACTGTCGATTTGGGCTCGGGGGATCGCGTCGAGACCACCGCGAAAGATCTCTGCCATGTAGGCGCCACTGAACAGCGACAGCACGAGCACGCCGACCAGGTACCGCTGGTCGGTTCCCATTCGCAAGGCTGCGGCGACCACGTACCACCCGATGAGCAGCTGGACCAGCAGTGGTGTGCCCCGAATGAGCTCCACGTAGACCCGCGCGGCGGCCTGCACGAGTGGCATGCTGGAACGCAGCATCATCGCGGCAGTGACACCGATCAGGCTGCTCGTGAGGAGGGAGGCCAGGCTGAGCAAGACCGTCATCCACCAGCCCTGCCAGAACGCGGCCCGGTAGTCCCAGACCACACCCCAGTTCCAGTTCATGTCGAGGCTGGCGAAGGCCCACGCGCCGGCGGCGGAGAGCAGGGCCAGCACGATCAAGTAGGCGAGCCAACGGGGCATGGGGGAAGTGTAGTCGCATCACGCAATGAGGCGAAAACAGGCGTCGGCCACCCTGGGCCCGCCACTAGAAATAGAAAGGAATCGCGTGCTCGCGAAAGTAGCGCTTCTGCTCGGCGAGAAACTCGTCGCCGAGCTTCTCGAAGCCTCCGTCCGCGCGGAATGACTCCAGGAAGTCGTTCACCTGCCGCCGCAGTTCATCGTTTCCCTGCCGTAGCCCCACGGCCCACGACTCCTCGCGGAAGGGAGCGAGGGCGGCCCGCGTCTGCCGCGGATGCCGTCGATGATTCTTGAAAACCGACATCGAGTCGTAGATGAATGCGTCGGCCCGGCCCTGCAGCACCTCGAGCACGGCGGCGGCCTCGGTGTCGAGGACAAGGAGTTGCGCCTTCGTGAGCGAGGCCACCGCCCATTGCTGGCCGGTTGTCCCCTGCTTCACCGCCACCACGCGGCCGGGGATGTCGAGGTCGGCCGCTGACGAGACGGGTGACGCCTCGGCGATCAGCAGCGCCAGGCCGGTCTTCACGTAGGGCTCGGAAAAAGCGATCGACCGCGCCCGTTCCGGCGTGGCCGTCATCGAGGAGATCACGCAGTCGACGTTGCCTGCCTTGAGCGCTGGAATCAGCCCGTCGAAGGCGATGTTCTCGATCACGACCTGACGGCCGAGGTGGGCTCCGAGCGCCTCGGCCAGTTTCACACTCACACCTGCGGGTCGCCCCTGCGGGTCGGTCGTCTCGAAGGGAGGATACGAGAGCTCCATGCCCACGCGGAGCGGCTCGGCGGCAAAGGATGCCGTGGCAAGCATCGCCGCCACCAGCAGCCAAACCACGATTCGAGTTGGTGTCATCCGAAAGCCTCGTAATCCGTCGAGCCTAGCCGCTGCTGGGTTTCCGGTCCATGTAAACCGTCTTGCTACTCAGCCGCGGCGGCTGGGAGGAATGCCAAGCTGGGTGCGTCGCTCCTCCAAAGCACGGCGATACTCCAACTGCTGAGCCCGCTGCTCCGGCGTCGAGCGGTCGATTCGT
>CAJBSQ010000808.1 GCA_903958265.1 uncultured Planctomycetaceae bacterium | reverse complement strand
CAGCGCATCCCCGTCCGCGGCCCCGCGAGATTCCGCCCCGGCAGACAGCGGCGGGTTTGTCCCGCTGCTCGCGCTGCGGGTGCTGACCGTTCTGAACGACAACCTCCTCCGCTGGCTGGTGATCGGCCTCGGCAAGCGGGCCGCCGGCACGGCCGGCACGGCGCTGGTGCTCACGATCGGGACGGCCGGGTTCGTGCTGCCCTTCGTGGCGCTGGCCTGGCTGGCTGGCTGGCTGGCCGACCGGTTTCCGAAGCGGTCGGTGATCGTGTGGGCAAAGTTTGCCGAGATCCTGATCGCCGTCGGGGCGGCCGCCGCGGTGGGCTGGGGCGCCGCCTCTGGAACGGCGTGGCTGGGCCTGCCGACAGGGCTCTGGCTCCTGCTGGCCACGGTCACGGTGATCGGGATTCAGGCGGCGCTGATGGCGCCGAGCATCCTGGGGGCGATCCCCGAGACGGTGCCCACCGAAAAGCTCTCGCAGGCCAACGGGATCTTCGCCCTCGTCACGCTCGCCGCCACGCTCGCGGGGATGGCCGGCGGCAACTGGCTCGCCGACGTCACGCCGCTCTCCCCTGCCGCGACAGGCATGCCGTTTGGCCATGCGATCCCCGCCACGATCGCCCTGGTTGGCGTCGCCCTGGCCGGTTGGCTGGCGGCGCTGCGACTGCGGCCTGCGCCGGCGGCGGCGCCCAACGCCCCTCCCCCCGTCAACGCGCTGGCCAGCACCTACCGCGACCTTGGCGAACTCTGGGCCGCCCCAAAACTCCTGGCCACCGCCGCGGGCATCGTCTTCTTCTGGGCGCTGGCTGCGATCGCTCAGCTCAACGTCGACCAGTTCGCCGTTGAATCCGGGGCGACGTCGCAGGGGCAGATCGTGCCGCTGCTGGTGGCTCTGGTCGGCGGCATCGGCCTGGGCAGCCTGATCGCCGGCTCACTCTCGAAGCGGGGCATCGAGGAGGGCTCGCGGGTGGATCTCGGCTTTGTGCCCGTGGGGGCAATCGTGATGGCGGTCGGCTGCTTCGCCCTGGCCCTGTCGTCCAGCGACGTGTTTCCCGCAGCCGGAGAGGTCGGCTCGGCGTGGCGGCTCGTCTCGCCCGTTGTCTGGCTGGCCGTGCTCGGCATCGGGGCGGGGATGTTTGACGTGCCACTGGAGGCCTACGTGCAGGAGCAGAGCCCGCCGGCCCGCCGCGGCTCGATCCTGGCCTCGGTCAACCTGCTCGTGTTTGCCGGAATGTTTGTGGCCTCGCTGATCTACGGCGGGCTGCGGACGCCGACGGGGGCGGGCGACGCCGCGCTGCCCCTGGTATCGGCCCGCGGTCTGTTCGGGCTGTTCGGCATCTGCTCGCTGCTGGCAGCGGCGGCGGCCGTGGTGTGCGCTCCGCGGGCCACGGTCCGCATGGTGGTGTCGTCGATCGTCAACGCGGGCTGGCGGTTCCGGGTGGTCAACGAGGCCAACGTGCCCGAGACGGGTCCGGTCGTGGTGGTGGCCAACCATCTCTCGTGGCTCGACGGCTTTCTGCTGCCGCTGGCCTGCCCGCGGCCGATCCGCATGGTGGTCTACGGCCCCAACATCCAAGGGAAGTTCATGCGGATGCTCGCCGATCAGTGGCGCTTCATCCTCTTCGATCCCCGCCCGAAATCGATCGGCACGGCCCTCAAGACGATTCAAACGGGACTCGCTGACGGCAACGTGGTGGGGATCTTCTGCGAGGGGGGCATTTCTCGGACAGGCCAGCTCTTGGGCTTCAAGCGCGGCCTCGAATGGCTGCTCGAGAAGGTCGAGTCGCCGATCGTGCCGGTCTCGATCGATGGGCTCTGGGGCAGCCTGCTCTCCCACTCGGAAGGCTGTTATTTCTCGAAGCGGCCGCGGCTCTGGCGGCGGCCGATCACGCTCACCTTCGGGCCGCCGCTGCCCGTGGGCACGCATCCGAACGAGGCCCGGCTCGCGCTCCAAGAGATCACCGCCTCCGCCGTGCGCGGGCGGCTCGATCCCCATGCCGCCACGGCCGAAGCCTTCGACGGCTGCTGCGTTCTGCGACGCAGCGACCGGCTCGTGGCGTCATTGGCCCCCGGCGATCCCCTCCACGACTCGCTCGGCCTGCATGCGGGCCGGCTGCTGGGGATCCCGTCCACGGTGGTCGACGCCCAGTCTCCGACAGACTCGCTCGCAGCGGCCCTCGGCCACGCAAAGGCCACGATCTGGCTGGCCCGGATCGAGCAGGTGATCGCCCTCGCCGGCGATCCCTCGGCCGCAACCGGCCTCGCCGGGCAGCTCGCCGCGGTGGTGATGCCGATTGGTTTTGTGGCCCAGTTGCCGCAGGCCCGAGAGGCAATCGAGCGGTTCCGCGAGGCGACCGGCATCGAGCCTGTCGTGGCCTATGCCCCAGAGGCCGTCGGCGGCCTGGTGGCCATGAACACGCCCCCGGCCCGGATCGAGTGGGATCACGAGACGATCCATCGGCCTGAAACCGTGGGCCGCGTGGTCAACGGCGTGGTGGTCTGGCCGCGGGCCACCATGCGGCCCTCACTTGGCCTGCCGTCGCTGGCGGCCGAGGGCATCCCCGACGACGCCACGGCCACGCTCGTGATCGCCGCCACGGGATCAAAGCCCGTGCTGCTGGCCGACGAGTTCGATATCGACAAGGAAGGCTTCCT
>CAJBSQ010000807.1 GCA_903958265.1 uncultured Planctomycetaceae bacterium | reverse complement strand
CAGCGCACCCGTCGAGTCGGTAAACGTCGTGCCACTGATCGTGTAGTTGGCGAGCGTTGCCGCGCCGGGCCCCGAGAAATCGGTGATCTTCCACGAGCGGTTGGAGCCCCAGAAGGAATCGGACCAGGCGACGGTCGAGAGCTGCGTGCCACTCAGAAGATACTGGAAGTTGAGGTTGATCGTCGCCCCGCTCGTCAGTGTGAGGTTCCCGCCGGTGACCCGCGTCTGCGAGTAGCCGAGCGGCGATCCCGCGTCACCCACGGCGTCAGTGTTGGAGAGTAGATACCACTGCGTGATCGACGTGGCATCGACGGAGAGCCCCTTGCCAAAGGTCAGATCGCTGGCGCCCACGCCATCGAGGAGCGTCAGGGTTGAGCCAGCCTGCAGCGTCGAGGCCGAGTTGATCGTGCCGTTGCCGCCGAGCTGCGCGCCGGATGACACCGTCACCGTGCTGTCATTCGTGATTGACCCATTGACGCGGACGCTGCCTGCTGTGATCGCTGTGGGACCGGCGTACGTGTTCGCTCCGTCGAGCGACTTCGGGCCGTTGCCGATCAGGCTCAGCCCGCCGGTGCCGCTGATGGCGCTCGCCATCGTAAGCCGATTGGTGCCGTTGGGCGACTCGATCGTCAGCGTGTCGTTGAGGACGATCGGATTGGTGACCGCGGCGTTGCCTGCATTGAGGCGCGAGATGAACTTCGACGAGGCGCTCGTGTTCGTGATCGTGCTGGTGCCCGTGATCGTCGAGCCATGGAGGTGGATGATCGCCCCCGCGAGCGTGACGGGTGCATCCCAGTTGCTCGTGCCGGTCACGTTCTTCTGGCCGCCGGAGAGCGTCGTCGTGCCTTCGGTGAGGTCGAGTTCCATCGGGGCCGACGACTGGGTGCCGAACTGCCCGCTCAGGGTGAGGTTGCCCGTGCCGGTCTTCACGACGCGGTAGCCGGTCGCTCCGGTGATGGCCCCGGAGAGGGTGACGTCGGCGCCGGCGGCGAGCGTCGCGCCGCCCGGGCCGACCGTGATGCCAATGGCCATAGTCCCGACGACGGCGTTGGTGACCGCCAGCGTCGCCCCGTCGATCGTGACGGCGGCGGAGCCCAGGGCGCCTGCGGCATCGGGCACGATCGTGCCGCCCGTCACGCTCCAGCCGAGCGCGTAGGAGCTCGACGAGGACAGCACGAGCGTGCCGGCGCCCGACTTCGTGGCCGCGCCGGTGGCACGCACGCTTCCGCCTGCGAACTGGTAGGTGCCCGACGCGTTCGTCACGGCCAGCGTGCCGGGGCTGACGGTATCGCTGACCGTCACCACGCCGCCGCTTCCGCTGAAGGTCACGTTGTCGCCATTGGTGAATGAGGCTGCCGCACCGCCGGAGTTATTGGTCCAGTTCTGGTTGCTCAGAGACGTGTCCCACGTGCCAGTGCCCCCCGAGGCGGCCCACGTGAGGTTGAGCGCAGGCGTCACATCCACGGTGCCGAGCATCGTGAAGTCAACGGCGTCGGTTGTGCCGATGCCCATCCGGCTCACGCCCGAACCGAAGCCGACGAGCCGCCAGACGATCCCCGTCGTGCCGCTCACGAGCTTGATCGGCGAGCTGCTCATCGTGGTGGAAAACGTCGATGCGGCGGGGGTCAGCGTCGAAGACGTGACGAAGGTGCCGCCGGTCTGCGAGAAGTTCACGCCGCCATCGGTGCTGTAGAAGAGCGCCGCGTTGGATGGCCCAGTGCTTGTGCGATTGATGTTGAGGCCGGTGAGTCCGTTGAACGAATACTCATAGCCGGTCGATGCGGCGGTGGTCCAGGTGATCCAGTTGCCCGCGGCGAGCGACGCGGTGGCGCTGGCCTGAGTATTTGGATACGTCCGGTTCCAGGTGCCGGCAGGCGACGTCGTGTTGCCGGTCGTCGTCGAGCCACTGAGCGCAGTCATCAGCGTCGAGGAGATTCCGGTGACGGTCGTCACGGTACCCGACATCGTGGCTGCGCCGGTGGTACCCGTATTGATCAGGAACTGCACGAGCGTGTCGGCCCGCGCCGTACCAGAGCACGAGACGAGAACAGCGACCATCACCGCCGCAGCGCTGCGGATCAGACCCTTCACCGCAGGATTGATTCCCAGACTCATTTCCGACTCCTTCGTTGTTCGTCGACGGCCTGTCGGCCGTTCTTATTCCTCAGACATTGGACCGCCGGCGTCGGTAGACCCCTAGGGCGACGAGCCCTGCCGAGAAGACCGCCCACGCGGACGGCTCCGGCACTGCCGCCACGTTCCCCGCCGCACCAGGCGGGGTGTTGTAGTTGCCGGCGTCGAACAGACCCGTGGAGAGAAAGTCGGAGGCGTCGAGGACGTCCACGACGCCGTCGTAGTTGAAGTCGCCATCAAGCCAGGTCGCCGGCAGTCCAGTGTCGTACTTGCCCAGAGCCAAGAAGTTGCTCGCGTCGAGGACGTCGACCATCCAGTCGAGGTTGGTGTCGCCGGGCGCCGCAAAAGCAGCCGTCACGGAGCCGTCGCCGTTGTCGAGCCAGCCGACGGCCCGCGGGATACTCACGGCCACATCAGACGCCGCTACGCTTGAGGTGATGCCAGTCGTGCCGGTCCAGGAGCCGACGCCACGGCCCGCCACGATCGCCGTCACGAGGTTCGCAGCCGTCAGGCCGCCCGCCACCGTCACCATGCCACTGCCAAGGTCCACCAAGCCGCCAGCGTTGGGAGCGAGGCCGCCCAGCGTGGCCTGGAGATAGGGCGTGAGCGATACGGTGCCACCAGCGAGAGGCACGAGCCGGCTGGAGGCGAGCGCCCCGCCGCTGGCAAGTTGGAGGAGGCCTCCCTCAACCGTCGTGGAGCCGGTGAGCGTGTTGGCTCCGGACAACGACAGCGTGCCGGAGCCAGACTTCACCAGGGCACCCGAACCACCCATGATGCCGGCGAGCGTGCCACTCGTGACGGCGAGCGTGCCCGCCTCGATCTGGGTCGGCCCGGAGTAAGTCGCGGTATTGGCCAGCGTGAGCCGGCCTGAGCCCAGTTTGACCAGGCCGCCACCGGTGGTCAGGGACGTGTCGGTGATGCTGCCGGAAAGTGTGATGGTGTTGGCGTTGGTGTTGATCTGGGCGGAGATCGAGGACCCGCTCGTCACACCCACCGTCACGGGACGGTTGAGCGTGCCGCTGGCCCGCAGGTCGAGCACCGACGACGTGCCGGTAAAGTTGATCGCCCCGCCGCCAAGGTTCTCATCACCATTGGCGATCACGGTGGCGTTGCCGATTTCCACGCCACCGAGGTTCGTGTTGGTGGCGGCGGTCTGCTGCCGCACATCGAGCACCGCCGCTGAACTGGCCCGCAGCCAACCGGAGCCGCTGACAAGACCGGTGAGCACGTAGGTCGTGCCGGTGCCCGCGAAGCCAATTCGGTCAGTGGCCAGGTTTCCCGTGCTCACCGGCGTATCAAACGCGATCGTCGTCTCCGGTCCGTCCCAGAAGATCCGGCCATCGGCTCCCGATGCCGTGATGCCGCCCGACCCGAGCGAGCCGTAGGTGCCGTCCCAGAGCTTCACGATTCCAACGTCGGAGGCCACGCGGGTGCCGCCGGCATACGTGTTCGAACCGGTGATGGTGACCTTCTGCCCGCCGTTGATCAGGACGGAGCCGGTGCCCTCGATCAGGGTCGAGGTGGTGGCGCTGGTAATCGCGTTGGCGATCGTCAGTGAGAAGTTGTTCGTGACCTTGGTGGCGCTGGCCATCGCCTGCGGCGACAGCGCCATGCCCCCCGACGTGCTTCCGGTCACCAGGAAGGTGCCCGCGAAGGTGGAGGGAACGGTGCCCGTGAGCGTGGCCGTGCCGTTGCCGGCGTTGGTAATCGCGGTCGCAGGGCCACCGAGGATCTCGCCCGTGAGCCGGATCGAGCTGCCGATATTCGATTCCAGCGTGAGCGTGAAGCCGTCGGTGATCGAGACAGTATTGGCGATCGACGGGGCGGCGAAGTTGAGTCGGCTTTTCAGCGTGTTGGCGGTCGGAAGATCGCCGGCCAAGCCCACGTTGATCGTGCCGCTGCCCTGGATGTTGCCGCCGTTGACCTGGATCGTGCCGCCCCGCATGTTGACGTTACCATCCCACTGCATGCCGTTGAACGTGGTCGAGCCGGTGGTCACGGTGGTGCCCGAGGCGAGGTTCCAAGTGCGGTTGCCCGAGATCTCCATCGTGCCCTGCGGGATCTGCAGGTTGATGCCGCCTGACGTGGTGACGTTACCGCTCACAGTGTCATAGCTCATCTGGGCGCCAAGATTGCCCGTCAGGATCAGCGTGCCGGT
>CAJBSQ010000806.1 GCA_903958265.1 uncultured Planctomycetaceae bacterium | reverse complement strand
TCCTGGCTGGCGATTTCGGCGGTGACCTCGGCGGCGGACTCCTCGAACTCGGCGATGTGAGCCTTTGCCTTGGCGAGTTCCGCCTCCAGTTCGCCGGTGTCCATGCGAACGAGCACCTGGCCCGGCTCGACCAGGTCGCCCTCGCGGGCCGCGACCTGCCGGACTCTGCCGGCGTACTTCGCGGCAACGTCGACCTGCACCGACTCGATGCGGCCGTTGCCCGACACGATACCGACGGGCAGAGCCGCGGCCTGCTGCCGTTCCCACTCGCGCCAACCAAGGAAGGCGACGGCGGCCAACGCCACTGCCACCACAAGAAGCCGGCCGACCGTTTTTGTGCCCATCGGTGTTCGATCCACTCGCTGAAGCCGTCGTCAGAGGGGCGATTTCGTGACTGACACCGCCATTGGCAAATGAGTATCCTTGATCGCAGGATGCCCGGATAGACGTCACTATTCAGAAGCCTCCACCTCATGCACGCCACCGCCGAACGCGTCCTGCTGTTTCACCGCGATTACCGTGGGCTGACCGGCGGGCACCTCAAGGTCCGGCACTACTTTTCGCATGCGGAACACTCGGCCCGGTTTCGGCCGCGGATCTACTTCACGCCAGGCTCGGTCCGCGGCCCGGAGAATCCCTGGTACGGAATCAGCCCGCCGCCGCTTGCGGCGTGGCGGCCGGCGGAGGCGGCGTTGCTGTTCGTTGCAGGCCTCGATTGGGAGGCCGTTCCCGATCCTTCCCCCGCGCCCGTCGTCAACCTGATCCAGCACGTGAGGCACGCCCACGCAGGAGATGCCCGGCGGCCCTTTCTTGCGCGGCCCGCGGTGCGGATCTGCGTGAGCCAGGAGGTGGCCGATGCGATCGCCGAAACCGGGGCCGTCAACGGGCCGATTCACGTCATCCCGAACGGCATCGATCTCGAAAACATCCCGTCGGCGCCGGAACGCGACATTCACATTCTGATCGCCGGCCTGAAGAACCCACCGTTTGCCGCCCTGGTGGCGGCACGACTCGCGGACATGGGCGTGACGGCGGAGGTGACAAACGCGATGCTGCCCCGGAGTGAATTTCTCGAGCGCCTGTCGCGGGCCCGCGTGGCGGTGACGCTGCCCAATCACGAGGAGGGTTTCTATCTGCCGGCCCTCGAGGCGATGGCAGCCGGGGCGATCGTCGTCTGCCCGGACTGCACCGGCAACCGCGGATTCTGTCGCGATCGGGAGACGGCGTTTCGCCCGCGGTACGCCCTGGATGATGTCGTCGCCGCGTGCATCGCGGCGGTGACGCAAGCCCCGGGAGACGCCGCCACGATGCGTGCCGCCGCCGTCGCGGAGACGCGGAAGCACGGCCTGGCCGCCGAGCGATTGGCGTTCCTCCGGATCCTCGACGCCGTGTAGTCTCACACTCGACGCGCTGCCTCCCGTCCGGTCGTGGCGTCACCCTCGAGGTCCTGCGATGGACATCATCCTCACCGGCATCGCCCGCTCCGGCACGACGCTCTCGTGCTCGCTGCTCAACAAGCTTCCGCAGTGCGTCGCCCTGCACGAGCCGATGAATCCGGCCGAACTCGTCGACCTGGACTTCCCGGACGCCTACCTGGCGCGGGTCGCATCGTTCTTCGCCGAACAACGGGTGAGCCTGCTCGGCTCCGGCACGGCGGTGAGCAAGGCCCGCGATGGCCGGGTGCCCGACAACCCGTTCGGGTCCGCTCCGGCCACGGCCGGGTTACGGCCGTCAACCGTCAAGAATCAGGAAGTGCACTTCGAGAAGCGGCTGCGGCCGGATTTTCGGCTCGTCGTCAAGCACCCGAACTTCTTCACGGCCACGCTCCAGACGCTTCTCACCCGCTACGCCTGCTACGCGATCGTCCGCAATCCGCTGGCGGCGCTGCTCTCCTGGCACTCGATTCAGGCACCGGTGAACGACGGGCACCTACCGTACGGGGAGGCGTTCGATGCCGGGCTGAAGGCGGATCTCGCCGCGGAGCCAGACCGCCTCGGTCGGCAACTGATCATCCTGAAGTGGTACTACTCGCGTTACGCCACGCTGCTGCCGCGCGACCACGTGATCCGGTACGAGGAACTGGTGTCGAGCGGCGGCCGGGCGCTGGCCGTGATCGATCCGGATGCAGCAGCGCTCGCCGAGCCGCTTGAGAGCCGCAACACGAGCAAGCTCTACGATGCCGGGCTTGTCCGCCGGCTCGCAGACCCGCTGCTCGACGACGAGTCGATCTACGGCGGCTTCTATGCCCGGGCGGACGTCGAACAGCTGTGTGCCGCCTGGACCCAATGCGGGTAGCCCACGTCCTGCAGGCCGCTCATCCGTGCCCACGCACCCTTCTCGGACCCAATCACCATGAGCCACGTCACGAGCCGGATGGACAGGATCGGCGTTCGTTGCAACACCGACAAGGCATCGCTTGGCCGCTCCAGGCTGCGTCCCGGGCAGTCCGTCCCGCAACGCTCGCACGGCCATGATTACCTGCGGAAGTACGAGTTTTTCCTGGCGAGGTTCGCCACCAAGCCCGACTACCGGATGATGGAACTGGGCGCCGGTCCAGAATGGAACCTCGGGGCATCCGTGCGGCTGTGGGAAGAGTATTTCTGGCGGGACGACTTTCGGCTTCATGTCGTGGACCTGAAGCCGACGGCAGACACCCTGGCAAACGAACGTGTGACCGTGACCGTTGGCGATCTCGGAGACCCGGGAGTGCTCCGCCGGCTGGCGACATCGGCCTACGATGTGATCCTCGACGATGCGTCGCACCTCTGGGGGCACCAACTGCTCGCCTTCGAAATCCTGTTCCCCTCGGTTCGGGAAGGGGGCGTGTACATCATCGAGGACATCGAGACGTCCTTTGGGGAGCAACGGGAATCATGGTCTCAGGGGGCGGAGATCGACACCTACACGATCCTGAGCCGCTTGAACGGCCTCGTCGCCGGAAAAGGTCGCGACCACCCCCTGGTGTCGGGCACCAGCCTCGACCACCATCCGGCACTTGGGTTCTGGCAGGACATCGAGAGCGTGACGATCGTGAGCGACGCCTGTCTGATTGCGAAGCGCGGATACTATGGGCCGCTCGGCTGAGCCGAATCCCGCGACGGGGCGATGGTCGAGGTGGTCCGGGGCTCGCCCGGGCTGATGGAGCGCGCGATCACGAGGGTCTGACCGATGCTCACGCCTGCCGGTTTCCATGAGCCTGTGGTGTTGGAACTGGCTGATTTCCGGCTCCCCACGACCCCGGAGCCGCCCGACGGGGTGATCCTTCGGCACAACGTCTGGCTTTGTCCTGAAGCGAGCGGACTCTACGACGCCGCCGGCCAGCCGATTGTCGAGAGTTTTCTCCGGCGCGGTTTCGACCTCGGTCATTATCCGCACGGCCGTCCGGATCCCGTCGATGGTGCGACGCTGGCAGCGACTGCCGCCGATGATGTCGTGAAGCACATCGTTTACGTGCCGTACGCCGGGATGACCCATTTCGGCCATCTGCTCACGGAGTTCGCCGGAAATGTCGGCTCGTTGCTCGAGGATCCCGGCGGCCTGGACGGCATCGGCGGCGTCGGATCAGTGCTGGTGGTACCCGCCCGCGCGGCCACGTCCTGCGCGGCCCTCGCCGAGCTCCTGGGGTTGCCCGCGAACCGCCTGTTCAGCACCGCATCGCTCACCAGGCCGGTGCAGGTTGTGCAGGCGGTGATTCCCAGGCCATCGATGATGAACCGTCACGGAATCGCCCACCGTCATTTCGGCCACGTCCGCCGACTCCTCTCCCGGCTCTACGGCGTGCATGCGGAACTGGCGGCGCTCGCCGAACCGGATCGCGGGGAAAAACTCTACCTGTCGCGGTCTCGGCTGTCGGCCGACTCGCGGCACATCCTCGCGGAGGAGGATCTGGAACGAGAGTTGGCGATTGCGGGGTGGCGGATCGTCTATCCCGAGCAGCTGCCCCTCGCTGCCCAGCTGGATCGCCTGGCGGCCGCTCGTACGATCGTCGGCGGCGTCGGCAGTGCGCTGCACACCCTGATGGCATTCGGGGAGTCTTTCGGCCGGCGTCGTGTGATCACCCTTGGCCAATCGGCGGAGTTCGGCAATCCGAACATCGCGCTGCAGGCCGCGCGTCAGGGGATGCCGTTTCGTCACGTGGTATGCCTGGAACGAGATGCCTCCTCCCAGAAGGATTTGCGATTTCTGATGCCGACCGCCCGCATCGCCGCGCAGCTCGAGGCCTTGGCGGCAGATCCTCGCTGGTAAGACGGCTTCCGGTGGGGAACGATTGCTGATGCCGGTTCGGGGCTGCCCGTGCCCCGTGGCCGGACGTTCGCTGCGGGCATCCTGCCCTGCGCTCACTGCATGCCGGCTCGACCCCTGTCTAATCTGGCTCGGGGCTCCCCCGTAGCACAGGTTTTTCAACCTGTGTCTGTCCATCCCGGCAGTGAGGGGCTGCCCGTGCCCCGTCGCCGGACGTTCG
>CAJBSQ010000805.1 GCA_903958265.1 uncultured Planctomycetaceae bacterium | reverse complement strand
TGCGGTTCGTCGACTGTGCCGCCGAGTCGCCGCCAGCGGGCAACCTCACGGTCGAGCGACTCGAGGTGATCGGTGGCGTGCCGGCCGCCGGCGTGCTGCTGCCGGTGGAGGTCGAGGTCAGGAACGACGGCGGCGGGCCGGCGCGTGACGTGCTCGTGGAACTCCGCGAGGACGGGGCCGGCCGGCCGGGCGTCCGCATCGACGAGGTGCCCGCCGGAGGTGTCGCGAGCCGGCGGTTCGAGGTCCGATTCGCCGCCGCAGGAACGCACACGCTGGAGGCCGAACTTCCCGCGGACATCCTGCCGGCCGACAACGTCCGCCGCGGGGTCGTGGATGTCGTCGATCGCGTCGAGGTGCTGATCGTCGACGGCGCTGCGGCCGGGCCGACCAGCGGCGACGGCTTCTACGTCGCGACCGCCCTGGCGCCCGGAGTCGGCGCGGCCACCGGCCTACGACCGCGGGTCGAGCCCCCCGCCGCACTCGCCACGGCAGACCTCCGCCGGTTTGATTGTCTCTGGCTGCTCGACATCGAGCGGCTCGACCCGGCAGCGATCACGGCCGTCGAGGCGTATGTCCGCGGCGGTGGAGGCGTGGTCTTCTTTTGCGGGCCGAAGACCCGCGCTGAACTGATCAACGGCATGCTCCATCGCGGCGGAGAGGGGCTGTTTCCCGTGCCGCTGGCCGGAGCGGTCGACCTGCTGCCCGCGGAACTGGTGGGAACGCCGGTGCCCGACGTCGTCGTCGAGGACCATCCCGTCGTGGCCGTGCTCGCGGGCCAGCGGAATCCGCTCCTTGATGCGGTGCGGATCGACCGCTTCTGGGCCGTCGAGCGGGGGCACGATCCGGCGGCGTCTGGCGTCCGACGGCTGCTCTCGCTGCGGACCGGCCAGCCGCTCGCCGTTGAGAAGCCGTTTGGCGACGGGCTCGTCGTCGCGGTGCTCACGACGGCGGCTCCTACGTGGAACAACTGGGCCCGGGGCAATCCCAGCTGGGTCGTCGTGATGCTGGAACTGGAGAGCCACCTGGCGAGGCTGCGACGGCGGGCCGAAACGCTCACGGTGGGCGACCCCGTGACGGTGCGGCTCGAGCAGGGCGTCGACGAGAGCGACGTCGACTTTCTGGTGCCTCCCGACGGCGACCTCGTGCGACAGACTGCAACCCGCGCGGCTGCTCAGGGTCCAGCGGCCGCCACGAATCAAGCCCCAGCCCCGGATCCGCAGCCCCTCGAGGCCCGGCTGCCGGCGGCGGTGGTGCCAGGCCTCTACGAAGCCCGCTGGCGGCGGCTCGACGGCACCGAGCGACAGCGGTCGATCGCGGTCAATGTCGATCCGGCCGAAGGTCGTCTCGATCGCGCGGGCCGCGAGCGGCTCGACCGCAGCCTGTCTGGCGTGAGATTCCGTTACGAGCGGGCCGAGGAGGTTGCCGCCGATGGAGGTGGGATCGCGGGTGCCTCGTTGGCGGTACCGCTGCTGCTGGCCGTCGCCGGCCTCCTCCTTGTCGAACAGCTCGTCGCCTGTGCGGCCGGCTATCATCCCGTGGCTCCCCGCTCGTCGGCGGCCTGAAGCCGTCAGCCCATGCCGTTTCCCTTTCCATCGCCGTGCCTGCTCGCCGTCGCCGACGTGCGGCACCGGATTGCCAGCCGGCTCGTGGAAGGCTGCGACGAGTGGTGGCAGGTGCCCGCCGCGGTGGTCGTCCTCGTGGTGGTCGTGGCCCTCGTGGTCTGGATGTATCGGCGGGACGCCGTGGGGCTCCCGCCGTGGATCGCGGTGGCCCTCGCGGCGCTCCGGCTGACGGCCCTCGCGGCCGTGGCAGCGGCGCTCCTGGATGTCCAGCGGATCGCCGAGCACGAGATCGTCATGCCGTCGCGGGTGGCGGTGCTCGTCGATTCCAGCGCGAGCATGTCGCTCGCCGATACGGCCGCCCCCGATGACACGCGGGCGAACCAGGCCCTCGACCTGCTCGATGCCAAGGGCCTGCTGGCGGCCCTCCGACCGCGGCATGAGGTGAGCGTGTGGCGGTTTGACGCCGACGCCGAGTCGCTGGTCCGGCTGCCTTCGGAGGTC
>CAJBSQ010000804.1 GCA_903958265.1 uncultured Planctomycetaceae bacterium | reverse complement strand
CCCGCGCGGAGCCGCAGCGGCCGTACCCGCGGATCGGTGAACTCGCCCTGGGCCGTGATCCAGAAGATTACGTCGGTCCGCTTGCCCGCGGCGCGAAGCATCCGCAGGAACCGCGCCGCCCCCTTCCAGGCACGCGGATCGATCCCGATGAACCCGATCCGTTCCATGAACCGGTACTTGCCAAGGGCCGCGGCATCGATCGGCCCGTAGACCATCCGCTCGGGAAAGAGCGCCTGCCCGACGAACAGGAACGTGAGCGGATCCCACCAGGAGGGATGGTTGGAGACGAAGATCACCGGCTCCCCGGCGATCTCAGGGCGGTCCGCGACGCCCTCGACCCCCTCGAGCAGCCGGACGGCATGGAAGCTCCGCGCGAGAAACCGCCGCACGTACCACATGAACCAGCAAAACAGCCACCGGGAGAACGGCGGCAGGCGGTCCTCGCGTCTCACTCCACGCTGCTCGCCGCCGACGTCATTCATGGCGGGCATCGTACGTCATGCGGGGCCCACGCCACACGGCCTTGGGTCTGAACCACTCACACGCCGACCGGCGTCTGCACCGCGGACCCCACCTGCCCGACGAGCTTGTCTTGGTCGACGCAGTCGGCGGCGATCCAGCCCGACATCAGCACCATGGGCATGCCCGGCCCCGGATGGGCGGAGCCTCCCGCGAGGTAGAGGCCTTCGACATCCGGTGAACGGTTGGCCGGCTTGAACGCCCCGAGATACTTGCCGTGGCTGGCCAGCCCGTAGATCGCCCCGTCGAGCACGTGGTAGCGATCGTTGATGTCCTGCGGCGTGAGGGCCCGCTCGAAGACGATGTGCTTCTCGAGATCCTTCATCCCGGCCGTCTCCTCGAGCTTCCGAATGATCGTGTTGCGATACTCGGGCAGCATCTTCTTCCAGTCGTGATGCGGCCGCAGGTAGGGCGTGTGCACGAGCACGTAGAGGGCCTCGCCGCCGGGAATCGCGACCTCCGGTTCGGTGACGGCCGGAGCGCAGACGTAGCAGGTCGGATCGGGGGCCGGCTCGCCGCGGTGGTAGATGGCCTCGAACTCCTCGTGCGGATCGTGCGAGAAGACGAAGTTGTGGTGGATCAGCTGCTCGTACCGCTTGTCGAGGCCGAGGTAGAGCACCACGCCCGAGCAGGCCGGCTCGTATCGGCGGCGGCCGAGGAACTTCCGCTGCGGCGGGCCGGCGAGGAGTTCTCGGTGGGTCCGGACGCTGTCGGAGTTGCTCACGACCGCCGCGGCGGCGATCGTTTCACCCGCGGCGGTCTCGACGCCGCGAACGCGGCCCCCCTCGACGATGATCTGGCGAATCGGGGTCTTGGTGCGGATGTCGACGCCGAGATCGACGGCCAGGCTCGCCAGCGCCCGCGGCACCGCTGCCGTGCCTCCCCGCGGATACCAGACGCCGTCGTTGGCCTGCATGTGGGCGATGCTGCAGAGCACGGCAGGCGACTGCTCGGGGCAGCTCCCGACATACTGCGTGAAGTGGTCGAGCATCTGGGCAGCACGCTCGTCCGGCACGTGCGACCGCACCGTGCCGGCCACGCTGTGCCCCGGCCGCATCCCTATCAACTCCTTGATGAACCCGACGGACAGGCTCTTGCGGACGTTGATCATGTCCTTCATGCCGCCGACGCTCCGCCAGAAGAAGAACTCGTCGGAGAGCCGGTGCAGCCGCCGCGAGAGTTCCATGAAACGGCCGTAGCCGTCTCCCGATCCGGTGCCCGGGGCAAAGGCATCGAGCGTGGCCCGCATCGTCGGCACGTCGGCGACCAGGTCGAGCGTGGTGCCGTCGTCGAAGAAGCTCCGCCACTGCGGATCCAGCGGCACGAGGTCGAGGTATTTCTCCATGTCGCGGCCCGCCTCGGCGAAGATCCGCTTCAGCACCCGCGGGATCGTGAGGATCGTGGGCCCCATGTCGAACCGAAAGCCCTCTTCAGAGAGCACCGCCGCCTTGCCCCCGACCCAGGGATTCTTGTCGCAGAGCGTGACGGCATAGCCACGGGCCGCGAGCGTGCAGGCCGTCGCGAGTCCGCCGAGGCCGGCTCCCACCACCACTACCCGATCGTCGCCCCGCGAGTGCTTGATCATGTCGTCGACTTCCTGTGGCGGCCCGTCAGACGGCGGCCGCCGGCTCCTTGGCACCACGCGGCGGCGAACGCATCCGACTCGGCCGCACGGCCGAGCCATCAAGGCCGAGATCGCCCAGCAAAAGGTCGGACGTGATCCGAGCGGACGAATAGATCACCGGCAGCCCGCTGCCTGGATGGGTGCCGCCGCCCACGAGGTACATTCCCTGCACGTCCTCGAATCGGTTGTGCGGCCGCATGTGCAGCATCTGGCCGAGGTCGTGGGAGAGGTTGAAGGTCGCGCCGCGGTAGATCTCGTAATCGTCCTGCCAATCGTCGGGCGTGAGCATCTTCTCAAACCGGATCCGCTCGCGGATGCCGCTGATGCCGAACCGCTCCATCTGGTCGAGCGCCACCTCGCGAAAGCCGGGAGCCTCCCGCCGCCAGTCGACGTTGGGATGCCGGTG
Source organism: uncultured Planctomycetaceae bacterium (assembly GCA_903958265.1). Taxonomy (GTDB): domain Bacteria; phylum Planctomycetota; class Planctomycetia; order Pirellulales; family UBA1268; genus QWPN01. The sequence continues at coordinate 2,062 of CAJBSQ010000804.1, read as the reverse complement.
CGTCACTGGAATCAGCAGGTAGATGGTGCTCATGCCCTCCGGCGCCAGCGAGGGGTCGGTCACGCAGGCGTTCTGCACGTACATCGAGGGATCGCGAGAGAGCCGGTGCCGGTGCTCGATGTCGGCCAGGTTCTCCCGGTAGTCTTCGGAGAGGTAGATGGTGTGGTGGGCGACATCGTTGTACCGCCCCTCGATGCCGAGATAGAGCATGAAGGTCGAGCAGGAGAAACGCCGCGAGGCGATCTTGCGGTCGTTCCAGCGGCGGCGGATCCCGTCGGGCACCAGCCGCGTCATGGTGCGGGCGAAGTCGGCGTTCACCACCGTGGCATCGGCCGGGTAGGTGCCCTGGGGTGTCGTCACTGCCGTGATCCGCCGGCCCGCAAACTCGAGTTTCTCGACCGGCTCCTCGTAGCGAATCTCGACGCCCATCTGCTCCGCAAGCCGGGCCATCGCGGTCGACACGGCGCCGCAGCCGCCGATCGGATGAAAGACGCCGTGCTCGTATTCAAGGAAGGAGAGGATGGAGAACAGGCTCGGGCACTTGAACGGCGACATGCCCAGGTACTTGGATTGGAAGGTGAAGGCCAGCCGAATCCGCTCGTCGCTGAAGAAGGTGCCGAGTTCGGCGTCGAGGCTTCGCCACGGCTTGAGCATCGGCATCAGCCGGATCAGGTCGGGGGTGGCGAGGTCGCGCCAGCTCTCAAATGGTTGCTCGAGGAACGGGGCGAACCGTTCGAACTTGGACCGCGTGGTCTCCATGAAGCGGGTGAACGACCCGCGATCGGCTGGGGACAGCCGAGACACCTCCGCCTCCATCCGGGCGACATCAGGGGTGGCGAGCAGGTCGCCACCGGCGCCGAAGACCAGCCGATACTGCGGGTCGAGACGCACCATCTCGACCTCCTGCCGGAGGTCGAAGCCGCAGGTCGTGAAGATCTCCTCGAGGATCCGCGGATAGAGAAAGAAGGTCGGCCCAAGGTCAAACCGAAAGCCCTCGGGCGTCGTGATCGTGCTGGTGCGGCCCCCGGGCACGGGCAGCCGTTCGATCACCCGCACTCGCACGCCGGACTGGGCCAGGAGCATGGCCGTGGCCAGTCCGCCCGGCCCGGCTCCGATGATATTGACCGTCCTCGACATCCTGGCCCTTCCATCACGCCGGACCGGGAACGCACGTCCCTGCCGCGATACGGCGCCCGTACTATAGAGAGCCGCAGCAGGGGGTCAACAAACGAAAATCGGTCCGCGTGGCATCGGGAGGGCCCAGCGGCCGATCTCGCGGCTCAGTACGGGATGAAGTAGGGCGACCGGACGGGCCGCAGACCGCCGAACAGGCCGCGCCGGTAGAGGGGCACGGCCACGGCCGCGGGCGCGTAGTAGGCGGTGACGGGCGCAGCCACGACCTGGGATACCGGCGAGTACGCCGTGGTGGGGGCGTAGTAGGCGGTTGTCGGCGCGTAATACGCCGTCGTGGGTGCGTAGGTTGCGGGCGCGTAGTACGAGGTCACGGCCATGGGCGCGGCGACGGCCGGAGCGTAGGCAGCGGTGACCGCGACGGCGTTCACGGGCCCCATGACCGGCGGCGAGAACGCCGTGACCGCGGCGTAGTTGCCGGCAGGCGTGTAGTTGGCGACATAGGCAGGAGCGGACATGATGGGCGCCGCCATGACCGGCGCCGCCATCATTGGCGCCGCGACCACCGGCCGCATCGCACTGTAGTAGACGACCTGAGCCTCCGCCGTTGAGGGCAGCAGACCGGCTGCACAGGCGGCGAGCAGACCGGCTGAACAGCCAATCATCGAGAGGAAACGGCGTCGCAGGAGGGCGTTCATGGGATCCTTTCGGGAAGACACCGGCCGAACCGCGGGGAGGCGGTTCGGCGAGCGGTGTCAGATTCATACGCAACTCCTTGATGGTACGTTCGATCCAGTTGCCCTTGCAAACTGCCCGCAAACTCTGACATTTTGACCGGGGATCTGGGCAAGCGGGGGCCGCTCGGCGATCCCCCATGAGCACCTGATACCACCCTCACTCCGCTCCTTTGAAAGCGACACCTTGGACAGAT
>CAJBSQ010000803.1 GCA_903958265.1 uncultured Planctomycetaceae bacterium | reverse complement strand
CGATCCCGCGACCGAAGCCCAGCGCGGGCCGCCGGCGATCCCTGGCGAACCGACGCGATCACCGGCTCACCGTTGATGGCGTCGCGCGAACGGTAGCTAATGCCGAGAATCCCGGGCACGAGCGACTCGCCGGCCCGGAGCCGCGGCACATCAGGTAGCACGTCTTCGAGCGGCACCGCAAAGCCGATCCCGGAATCGTAGAGTTCCGTACCCCGCTTCATGTCCGCCGTATCGCCGGGCAGCGGCGCGAGGATTCCGATCACGCGGCCGGCGATGTCGACGAGCGGGCCGCCGTAGTTCATCGGCGATACGGCGGCGTCGGTCTGCACCGCGAGCCCCCAGCCGCGGTCAACGGCCGACAGGATTCCGACCGCCACACTCGGCTCGGCGGCGGACCAGCCGCGGCCCACGCCGATCGTCCACTGGCCGGGCTCCAGATCGCTCCGCCGCACGACGTCGAGCGTCGGCGCTGCGGGAATCGCCTTTGTCTCGAGCAGCACGATCCCCCGAACCCGATCCCGTCCCCGCGGCTTCGCGGCCTGCCGCTCGCCACCGGGCAGCACCACGACCGCCTCGGTCGCATCGTCGGGCACCGCGAACGCCGTCGTGAGCACGAGCCCCGCCGGATCGATCACGAGCCCGGTCGAGGGGCTCGACGCCGCGCCCGCCTCCGCGGCCGCGGTGAGCGCGGCCCGCGTGCCGGCGACGGGCTCGATCCGGACCACCGCAGCGGCCACACGCTCAACCGCCGCCCGAAAAGCGTCCTCTTCCGCGGCCGTGGGCTCGGCTGCCCCCGCCCCCCAGGGGCACGACGCGAGCACGACCGCGGCGGCGCGCCATCCTCTGAATGTCATCGTGAGGCCTCTCTCATGGTCGCTTCACCTCCGCCGGCCGCGGACCGAGATCGCACTCCACGATGACGCCGGCGCGAATCAGGGAGAGCCGCACGGCATCTCCCTCGGGCACGCCGCCGACGGCCCGCTGCACGGCATCGCAAGAGGCCACCGCGCGGCTTCCGACCGCGATCACGAGATCGTCAGCCCGCAGGCCGGCCTGAGCGGCGGCCGATCCGGGCACCACCGATTCGACAAACGGCGGCGTGCGGGCGAGCAGGTCGGGCACGAGCACGAGGCCCAGCGACCGCAGGTCGAGCGGCGTTGCCGACGTCACCGGCGGCGAGCCGGCGGTTCCCGCCAGGATTTCCGCACAGCCGCGGGCGAGTTCGTCGGCGGGCAGCGCGTAGTTGAGCCAGATGCCGCTCGCCGTCGCGCGGAGTTCCTTGCCGAGGATCCCCAGCAGTCGCCCCTGCGAGTCGACCACCGCGCCTCCGGGCGACCCCGGATTGTTGGTGGTGCAGTCGAGCACGTACACAGCGCCGGTATACGGCGCGTCGGCAGCGCCCCGGCGGGCCTCGAGCGGCACGACGGCCGCCACCACGCCCCGCTGCACGCTCGCCCGCTCATCGCCGACGGCCACGCCAAACAGGTTCGAGATCGCCAGCACCCGGGTGCCCGCCGCCACCCGCTCCTCGCGCGGCGTGAACGCGGGCAGATCGACGGCCTCGATCGCCAGCACCGCAAGCTCCCGCCGTGGATCCACCCCGACGAGCCGCGCCTCGAACCGCCGCCCATCGTCGAGCACGCAGTCGAGACCATCCGAATCGAGCACCGTGCTCAGTGCGGTGGCGATCCGGCCATCGGGCGAGATGATGATTCCCGACTGGTAGCCCTCGAGCCCCTGAACGCCCCCCGCCCCGTAGATCTTGACGACCTTCCGGGCCGCAGCCGCCGCCACCTGCTGGGGCGTCGTTGGCTCTCCAGCGACCGCCGTGGCCGCGAGCATCAGGCCCCCCACGACGAGCAGCACGAGGAGGTGCCTCATGGCGTGGCTCCCACGGCCACCGGATCGACGAGCAGTTCGGCGAAGGGAACGTCACCGCGACGGACGTCGATCCTCGCGGGCATGGCGCCGATCGCCGCGGCATCCTCCCACGAGAGCCGCACCTCGCAGGGGTCGGCATCGGGCTGGCACCAGAGGTCGATCGCCAGCACCCGCCCGTCGGCGGCGACGGCGAACCGTGCCACGACGCCCGCGACCGAAGACTCGAGCACGTCAACGAGATCGGCGGAGCCGCCGGCGGCGAAGGTCGCCGGCGTCCGCGGCGCGGTGCCCCAGAAGATCGTGCGGCCCACGGCGGCCGGCCCCTCCACCACGAGCCTCCGCCAGAGCACCAGCGCCGGCAGCAGGCCGCCGCTGCCCGGAGGAACCGGCTGCCGGTCGAGTTCGTCGCCGACGGCCACCGTCGACGTGCCGGTGGGCAGGTCGATCGACGCGGATGCGTCGGACAGCTCGATCCGAAACTCATCGCCCGAGGCGAGCCGGCCGGCCAACACCCACGGACCCGCAGGCTGGGCATCGCGAACGGCCGCCAGCGCCGCGGCCACGCGGTCTCGCTCGAGGCGATTGAAGTGATGGTTGGCGAAACCGGGCCGGTGTTCGTAGCGTTCGCGGACCGTGGCGGGGAGTTCCCGGGCTGTGGGCGTCGCGGCAGGCTGCGGCCCGCCGTCCTCCGAACCCCCGGCGAGTTTCGCCAGCGTTGCCGGGGAGTGGATCGCCTCGAGCCGCACGAGCATCTCCCGCCGCCGGCCTCCGGACCGCACGACGAGCGGCACCTGCCACCCGGCCGGCAGCGTGCCGAGCACATTTTTAAACGCGTTCACGGTGCGAACCGGCCGCCCGGCGAGCGACACGATCTCGTCGTCATACCGCAGGCCCCGCCGCCAGGCGTCGGACGACTCGACGATGTCCGACACCACCACGCGGCCGTCCGCCGACGTCGACACCGTGGCCCCGAGCGCCGCGTGGTCGCAGAGGCGTCCCGACCGCAGCCCGCCGAGGAAGTTGCGGACCTGGTTGGCGGAGATCGCGTAGCCGGCCCCCACGTTCACGCGGCCCCGCTTCTCGAACGATGCCCGGCCGTTAACCCCGATCAGCCGCCCGTGGGCGTCGAACAACCCGCCACCGGAGTTGCCCGGATTGATGGCCGCATCGACCTGCAGGCAGTCGGCATACTCCAGGATCGTGCCGGCGGGATACTGGTAGCGGTGCACCCCGGAGACGATGCCCGCGCTGATCGAAGGCCGCAGATCGGTGGCCAGAAGAAACGGATTGCCGGCGGCGAAGCAGAAGTCGCCCACCTGAACATCGTCGCTGTCGGCGAGTTGGGCGCAGGGAAAATCATCGCGGCCGAGCAGTTTGATGAGCGCCAGGTCTCCGGTCGGATCGACACCCACCACCACGGCGTCGTAGAGCCGCCCATCGGCAAGCCCGCACGTCACCGCCGGGCCGGACGACTGCACGACGTGGAAGTTGGTGGCGGCGTAGCCGTCGGGGGTGAGCAGCACGCCCGAGCCCCCGCCGCTCTCACCGGCGAAGATCGAGACGGCGGCGTTGCTCCCCCGGCGAATCGCCTCGACTCGGGCCCGCTGGGCCTCGATCACGGTCGGATCGACCTCGGCCTGACACACCACCGTCGAGACGACACCGACCACGACGAGCATGGCCACGACGCGAATCCGATTCGGTGGGAAGTTGGCATGCATGTCGGCGATCACCCCTGGGCGGTCCGTCGGAGACGGTCACTTCTCGAAGACGGCGTGGTCGAATCGGACCGGGCATCCCATGCCACCGGACGCAAAGTCGACCGTGATCGTCAGCCGGCGGGCGGTCTCGACGTCGAGGTCGATCGTGACCTCGTCGGCGGCCGTGAGCCCACGCTGCCATGCCGGGCCGTCGTCGGCCCGCACGCTCACGACCACCGCCGCCGGCGAGGCCGCCGCCGCCCGGCGGATCGCCGTCGCCCGAAACCGTCGGCTGCCCGGCGGTACCCGCCACGTGGCCTCGGTCCGTGGCCGCAGCAGCCATGCCCGGGCCGCGATCTCTCCCTCGCGATCATTGTCTCGCGTGACCACGCGGGGCGCGAAGAACGCGGCGAGTCCCTCGACCGCGGTGAGCCCGCCGAAGAAGGGCTCGACGCCCGACTTCTCCAGCGGCAGGTCGCAAAGCCGCACGGTTCGGCCCGCCGCGAAGTCGATCGATTCCAGCCAACCGCCGGGCACGTGAACCTGACCGTCGAGCACGAGTTCGCCCGCCCGCCACTCGACAGTGTCCGCGGCGAGGCTCCCGCCGGCGATCGCGACCCGCATGCCGACGGCCTGCTTCACGGGCCGAGCCCACACCAGCCCGAGCACCTTGCTCCGCTTCACGGGAATGCGATCGCCGTCGAGCATCACCGTCACGACGTCGGGCGACACGCCGGTGATCGCGCACTCGACGAGTTCGAAGCCCTCGCCCTGCGACACGGCGACAAGGTCCGCCGTCGGCGCTGCGGGCACGGCCGCCAGCCAGGCGGGTGGGGCAGCGGCGGCGACAAGCCGGGGGCTCCACTCCACCACTCGCACCCGCTCGCACGGAAGCACGAGCCGCTGCCCGCCTCGAAGAACTGCCGCCGTCCCGTCACCCCAGAGGAAATCCTCACCTTCGATCGTCAGGCCGTCGATTCCCACGACCCGCACCGACCACCGCTCGGGTGCCGGATCGGCGACCGCGGGCATGACTCGTGTGAGCCGCCGCACGTCGCCGCACGGCAGCCGCTGCGGCCCGTCTTCCGTGAGGAGAGCGACCGCGTCACGATCGATCCCGTCGAGCACGCCTTCCACCACGCCGCCGTCGCCAGACTCCACCCGCACGCCGACGGCGGCAGTGGCCTCCCCTGCCGCCTCCGGTGCCGCGGCGCTGGCCGGCCAGGCGACCGCCGCCACCCACACGATGACCGCCGACACGGCCCAGGAAACACCCGCGGCCATGGCCTCACCACGAGGGCCGCGATCACGGCATCGATCAGTTGCTCTCGGCGCCATGCTTAGCGGTCCTCGGCGCCGGCGGACAGCCGTTTGAAATACTGCTCGATCGCCTCGCGGTAGTGCGGCGGAAACTCCCGCCCGATCTGCTGCAGCGCCCGCTCGCGATCGTGGGGCGGCAGGTTGCCCCAGCCATCACCCGCTTCGAGATCCCGCGCGCGGACATCTCCAGCTCCGCGGCCTCCCGCGATCCGGCTGTCCTCCATCGGCCGTCCGGCCCCCCCCTGCCCCGAGCCACCACCGGCCCCCGCGGAGGCCTGCCCCTGCTGGCCCTGCTGCTGATCCTCGAGACGTTTGATCAAGGCATCGAGCGACTCGATCACGCCGTCTTGAACCTCGCGGGTCATGGCACCGGCTCGCCCCAGATCGAGCCGCCGGGTCACGTCACGCATGCGGCGGGCGATGTGATCGAGCGACCCGCGGTCGAGCGCGGCCATGTCGGCCCGCAGCAGTCGGGCCACGCGGGCATAGCGGACCGGGATCTCCGTCTCCCGCTCGAGCAGCTGATCGAGCGTCTCCACCGCCTCGTCGGCCTGCAGCAGCCAGTGCTGGCAGGCGCCGCGGAGAAAGAGGAGCGTCGCGGGATCGACCGCCGCGGCCGGATCGAGCGGTACGAGCAGCGGCAGGGCGTCGTCGAAGCGATCGTGGCGAACGAGTTCTCGGGCCCACCAGAGCGTCACGGCCTCACGCACCACCGCGGGTGTGGCGGTGTCGGCGAGCCAGGCGAGGTCGGGCTGATCCGTGCCACCAGCGGCCTCGCGCACCGCATGGGCCCGTGGGTCGCCGCAGGCCATGGTCTCCATCACGGCGTCGAGCACGTCGATGCGGCCAGCGGAGCCCGTGGTCCACGCCGCCTCCGCACGACCGACGGCCGCGGCTGCGGAAGCGGAATCGCTTCCGGCGGTGGTGGCGAGCCACGCCAACGTCCTGGCCTGCACGTCGGCGACATCGGGGATCGCCCAGCTGGGCTCGCGGGCGAACGCCGCCTCGGGGTCCGAGGCCGCCCGGGCCTGCAGCGAACAGGCCCATGCCATCGCGGCGACGAAGAGCCCGCAGGCCAGGGGCCAGGGGAAGCGATGGCAGCGTGGCAACGGCCGAATCATGCGCGACTCCGCGGGCCGCGGCGTCCAAGAGGCGGCGGACGTTCGCGGCCTTCCATCATAGCCCGATCCGGGGAGAGCCGCGGCCGGGGCGACGGGGACGGGAGCGGTTTTCGCCGCGGAGTTCGCTCCCGTCCCCGTCGCGATTCCACGAGCCCCTCGACGATGTCGCGGGTGGCCCGTTCGATCGCCCGCTGCCGCTCCGCGAGCCGGCCGAGCACGGCCCGCAGTTCCGGCTCACCCGGCTGCTCATCGGCCGCGTCGACCAGCCGTGAGAGTCGCTGCGTGCGGGTGTTGACCCGCAGCTGCAGGCTTCGCAGCATCTTGAGCTCCGAAAGCTTGTCGACCAGCGGCTGCTCGCCTGGGGCGCTGGCCCGGCCGCCAGCCGGCGACGCCTCGTCAGCCTGCTGCGCCTGCTGGGCCTTCTCGACCGCGGCCAGCATCTCCTCGAGCCCCACGACGAGATCGCCCAGCAGGCCGAGCGTGTCACGGCCGACGTCGCCCCGCGTCAGCCGGGCCGCGGCCTCCGCGGAATCGTCGTGGACCTGCTCGAGCGCCTGCGGAACCGCCGCTGCCGTGCCGTCGTCGCGGAGGAGCATCAGGGCCTTGGCCGCGTCGGCGGTGATCGCTCCCTGCTCGCGGCTCAGTCGCGCGGCCTCGAGCTGCCGCTCCCGCTCCGCCTGCACGGCCGCGACGGCAGAGAGTTTCTCGGCGTCGGCCAGCACGCCCCGTTCCGCCTTGAGCATGCCACGGATCCGCGCCTCGAGCTGCACGAGCAGCCGCGTGACCTCCTCCTCCCGCACCTGCCGAAGAATCTCCTCCAGCTCAGCCCGCGCCGTCTCCAGCTCCTCGACCGCCCGCTGCTGCGCCTCCCGCGCCTCCCCGCGCTGTGACGTGTCGAGCTGCTCACGGGCCTGACGCATCCGCTTCTCCGCCGCCTCGAGCCGCTGCCGCGTGCGGCGGGCGCGGGAGCCATCGTCGTCCTGCTCAGCGTGCTGCTCGTCGGCCGCGGCCGCCTGCTCGTCGGCAGCAGGCCGCTCCTCCTCGGCGGGCGCAGGGTGGCCTTCTCCAGGCTTCTGCTCCGCACCAGCGGCCGGCGGGTCGGCCTTCCGGGACCCGTTCTGATCCCCGCGGTCGTCGCCAAACCGCTCGGCAAACCGTCCCACGTCGTCACCGAGCGCGGCTGCCTCGTCGGCCGCGACCCGCTGCTTCTCGGCGAGTTCGCCCACCGCGTCCCCCGCCTCCGTCGAGCCCTCGAGGGCACGCTGGCGGGCGATCAGCGTGGCGAGTCGGCCGAGAATGGCCCGCACCTCCTTTGAGGTGTCGCTGAGCTGCTGCTCGCCGGCACCCGACTCGAGCAGCTCGAGCAGCCCGCGGAACTGCGCGAGCGCATCCTGCTGGCTCGTGCCCGCCTTCAGCAGCTGCCCCTGCTCGAGCATGATCACGATCGCCGCCACCCGGTCCTGCACCTGCTCCTGCCGCGCGCGGTCAAAGGCCGACCGCAGCACGCCGGCGCGGCGGGGATCGCTGACCGCCAGCAGATCAGCGAGCCGGAGAAACGACCGCTCGAGATCGCGATACCGTTCGAGGAGTTCGGCCTCGCGGGAGGCGAGCGATGGAGCGTCGCGGCCGGGGGGCTCGACCGCGAGCGCCGGCATTGCCGGCGCCGCCATCACGAGCAGGAGCATGAGGCACCACGGTCTGTGACGAGGCAGGCACTTCATGGCGACTCCAGAGCTTCCCGGCCCCGCTTCCGCTGGCGTTCGAGGGTCTCGCGACGGATCTCTTCCTGGGCGCGGATCACGCCCCGAAGCCGCTCGATCACCTCGTTCACCGACTCCAACTCCAGCATTCGCTCAAGCACCGTCCGCATCCGGGCCAGCGCAACATCCAAGGCGGGCACGATCGGCGGCCGGCCCGCTGCGGCCTCGGCGGAGGCCGCGCGGCAGACGGCGGCCGCCGCCGCGAGTTCGCCGGTGACCATGGCGGCGAGCGGGTCGGCAATCTCCGCAATCAGCCGCACATCGAGTTCGGGCGTCATCGCCGCGTTGTTGGCGAACTCGCGATGGATCCCCCGAAACTCCTCGGCGATCTCGGCCGTCTCTCCGCCGGCCCGCGCCGTCGCCTCACCGCAGCGGCGGGCTGACACGTCGTCGGGCGCGACGTTCCCGGCAACCGACACCGCGAGCTCACGGGCCTTCGCCAGGTCATCGATCGCGGCCTCGAACCGCCGCCGTAGCAGCACCTCGCGGGCTTCGAGCATCGCCTGCAACGCCTCAGGCGAGACGACTTCGAGCGTCCAGGTATCTCCCTCGGCCACGTTGGCCGCGCCGTCGAGCGTGCAGCCGTCGCGGGCCAAGACCTTCACCTCCAGCCGCGTGCCGACGGCCAGGCCGAGTTCGGCCAGCCGCACGAGTTCGGGTCGCTCGGCGGTGAGTTCGACCACCTCCACCCCGCCCTCCACCCGGGCGATCGGCAGGTCGCGAGCGATCTCACCCGCCACGAGGCTGACCGTCGCGGAGGCCAGCCCGTGATCGTCTGAGATCGTGCCCTCGACAGGCAAGACAGCCTGCGGTGTGACGGCGGTCGAGATGCCCGCAAGCCGCAGCGCGAGCCGCGGCGGTTGGTCGGCCACCGCGGTGAGCAGCAGGGCGACAGGATCCCGATTCGCAAGCCCCGCCTGATCGGTGAGCCGGATGAGCACGACGGTGTCGGCATCGATCGGCGGCGTGCGGGCCGCGATCGACAGCCCGCCGGCCAGCGCGGGGTCTAGTTCCGTGAGCCGCTGTTCCGTGGGGGGGCCCGCGGCGTGTTCGACCGCCGGCCGCAGCGCAATGACCGCGGCCGCCAGTGGCTTGGTCGCCGTGCAGGTGAGGTCGACCAACGACCCACGGGGCACCGGCACCGTCCGGCTCGCGGCCGCGCGGCGGCTGCCGCCGCCGAGGTAGTCGGGAAGCGTGTACGTGAGTTCCACGGCGGCCAGGGCTGGCGGATCGGCGACGCTGATCGACAGCCCGCGAAGCCTCGCATCACCGCCGCGGACCTCCACGGCCTGGTCCTCGCCCACCGCCTTGAGCGTGTGGCCATACCGCTGGCTCGCCGCGGCCGTGCCCCCCCGGGTGCCCATCCGCTCCGTCCGCCAGGCTCCCGAGCCGCGGGTGCGGAGCTCGACCACCTCGGGCGGCTCGCCCTCCGCCGCGGTCGCCCGCACCGATACCTCTACGTCGCTGCCCCGCGGCACCACCATCACGCCGTTGGAAAAACCCTCGGCCTCCAGCGTCACCCGTCGCGGCCACGGCACGTCGGCCAGGGCGAGCATCCGCCGCGCCCACACCGTCGCGAGCGCGGGTCCGGCCACGGCGGCCGCCGCGGTGCCGGCGAGGGCCGCGAGGGCCGCAAGGGTGAGCACCGCCAGCCGCCCGCGGCGGAAGATGGCGGCTGCCCTCACGTCGCCGAGCCGCGCCGCCACCGTGCTCAAGGTCGCATCCACGAGCGCCTCGTCGACGGGTTCGTCCGCCCGCGACTCGCGGTGGTGGGCGTAGGCGACCGCCGTCGAGAGTCCGTCGGCGAATGCCGGGTGCGTCCGCTCCACGGCCAGCGCCAGGGAGGCGTCGGTGAGCGGCACCGCAAGCCGTACGACCAGCCGCGTGACGAGCACCCAAGCGACCGCCGCGACGAGGATGCCCAGCAGCGCCGCCCGCGCGCCTGCCGGCGGCTCCACGAGCCGGTCGAGCAGCAGCGTCAGCCAGCCGCCGGTGACCGCCACCACGACCACGGCCGCGAGCGACTCAGCCCAGATCCAGCTCCGGGTGCGGCGACGCAGTCCCGCGAGCATCCCGCGGATCGCGGCGATCGACTCCTCCGTCACGGCTTGATGGTTCACGGCGACCATGCGTCAGGCGAGCCTCACACACAGGCGAACGATCCATTCGAGACACAGGCAGCCGGCTCCGTTGCCGAGCAGCGCGGCGTTGAGACGGCGTTTGAACCCCCGATCGGCCGCGCCCATTTCATACTCCCGCCGCGATCGGTCGGGGAGCACCGCGGCGATCTCCTCGACCGCCGCGCGGGACGAGCCGCCGTCGGCGAGGAATCGCGCGGTGCCGCCCGTCGCCTTCGCAAGCTG
>CAJBSQ010000802.1 GCA_903958265.1 uncultured Planctomycetaceae bacterium | reverse complement strand
CCGCTCGGCAGGATTCTGCTCGCCGCCGGCCTGCTCTGCGACGTGCAGCATGTGAACCTCCTCCAGATCGAACCGGGGCCGCATCTCCGCGGGCTCGTCGGCGGCGCGGGCCGCAGCTTCGGCCGCGTGGCGGAGATCGCTGTCGATGGTCGTCCCACGATCGAACTCCTCGAGATCGTTGTGGCGGCTTGAGGGACTCGACGAAGCGGGGTCGATCGCAGCCCCGCGCGCGGCTGGCCCGCCTGCGTCGCTCCGGCGAGATCGGTTTTTTGGACGTGGTCAGCGACTTGGCGTAAAGACCTTGCGGGCAAAGAGTTTGCGTCGGCTGGGTCGATCTTGACTCGCTGCGGAAGATGCCTGTAGAGTTGGGTTGTCTGGCAAGGATGGCATGCACGGAAGCAGGACGAGGAAATGGATGTTCCCTCCCCCGCCTTCTCCCGCCTGCCACGGCTCTTTGCGGGCCCCCGTCCGAATCAGGCGTCCGCACGGAGTGCGACGTCGGCGACCGTTCGGGGAACCAGGTTGATTGTTTCGGGCAAGGAGGCCTAGGCGTTCGGGGCTGATTCGCCGGTGAGGAAGCCCCATTCGCCGTTTTGACTAGCTGCACCACGGCTAGGGAGAGGGTGGTAAAGCGATGCAGAAGACCGTCTATACAACTGGCGAAGCCGCCAAGATTTGTAAGGTGAGTCAGCAGACGATCATTCGCTGCTTCGACTCAGGACAGCTGAAGGGGTTCCGGGTGCCGGGCAGCCGGTTTCGTCGGATCCCGCGTGATCAGTTGTTTATGTTCATGCGTGACAACGGAATCCCGACCGACGCCCTCGAAAGCGGCCGGCGGAAGATCCTCGTTGTCGATGACGATCAGGATCTCGTCGAACTGATCACCGACGTGCTGGAGCGGGATGGCCGTTTCGAGACCCGCAGCGTCAACAATGGTTTTGATGCCGGCATGATGGTCAAGGACTACCGTCCTGATCTGATCGTGCTCGACGTCATGCTGCCCGACATCAACGGCAAGGAAGTCTGCCAGCGGGTGCGGAGCGACTCGACCATGGATGAGGTGCGGATCATCTGCATCTCGGGCATGTGCGAGGCCGACAAGATCGAGGAGCTCAAGGCGTCGGGCGCCAACGAGTTTCTGCAGAAGCCGTTTGAGGCCGAGATGTTGGTGGATCGGATCTGCAGCCTGCTCGACATCGAGTCGGGCGTGGCTGGCTCGTGATCCACCCGCCTCTGGATGGAATCTGACAAGCCGCCGCCCGCGTCCCCCTCACGGGGTCGCGGGCGGTGCGCGTTTCTGGCTCGCCTGCCTCGCAGGAGGCGGCCTGAAGCGGACTGACCTCGGGCGTGGAGGCACACCACGATGCAATGGGATCGCTCGGTGTCAGCGGCCGACTCCTCGGGCATGGCGATTGCTGTTCCCGGAGGTCCGTCGCTGCCGGTCTCAACTGCCGGGTGCGTGGCGCTCGCCCGGGCGGTGATCGGTGAGGTCAGGCTGCTTCGTGGCGAGGCAGCCGCTGTGCCGCGCGATGAGCCTGCATGCTGGGTGCGGGCGGCGGCGGAGCCGGCTGTCGCTGCCTGGCTCGAGGCGGTGCGGCGGCGCGGGGCTGGTTCGGGGTCGGCAGGTGTTCGCGGACTGCCGGATCAACTCGCCGAGGCGCTGGTCGCGGGCGACCCGCGGACGGCGGAGGCTGATCTGCTGCTCGACGTGCTCGCGATCGTGGGCGACCGGCGTGGCGATGCCGTCCGCTTCGAGGAGGCGGTGGCCGACTGCCGGATCGAGGCGGCACGGGAGCTCGCCTACGGGGCCGGCCACGAGATCAATAACCCGCTCGCCAACATCGCCGCCCGGGCCCAGTCACTCCTCCCGGGCGAGGCCGACGCCGAGCGGCGACGGCGGCTGTCGACGATCGTCGATCAGGCGTTTCGGGCCCGCGACATGATCGGCGGCCTGATGGTCTTCGCCCGGCCGCCGAAGCCGCGGCTGGCCGATATCGACCTGCACGAGGTGGTGCGGCCCGTGGTGGAGGCGGTGCGGCCGCTCGCCGACACGCGGGGCGTGAGGCTGGAATACAGTCCGCCCCCGATGCCGCTGCTGGTGCGGGTGGATGCCGCGCAGGTCGGCGAGGCACTCCGAGCCCTGGCCATGAACGCCTTCGAGGCAGTCGAGGATGGCGGTCGGGTGGTGATCGCGGCTGCCGGAGGGGCCGGCGACCGCTGCCACCGGATCGAGATCACCGACGATGGTCGGGGCATGGATGCGGACGTGGCACGACGGGCGTTCGACCCGTTCTTCAGCGGTCGCGACGCCGGCCGCGGCATCGGCCTGGGTCTGCCCAAGGCCCTGCGGCTCATCGAATCCAACGGCGGCACGATCGACCTGAGCTCGAGACCAGGTCGCGGCACGCGGGTGCTGGTCGAACTCCCGGCCGCCGTGCGGGAACAGCCAGAGCCCGCGACCGCGTGACGGGGTGGCGTTTCAGTTTGCCCAGCTTGCCGAGGCGGTGCGGTTGTTTTTCCCAGAACGTCGGCGGACTGCCCGGGGACCGCACTCCCCTGGTCTTCCCGGTCGTCCGCACTTGTCGATCCGCCCGGCGTTCTCTATTCTCCGCGGCAGATCCGGCTCAATTGGCGATGGATCGCCCGCGTGACATGTCAGCAGGGATGGACGCATGACTTTTACCGGACACTCGTCCGATGGCCTGCACCCGTATCGGGGTGAAGGCGCCTCGGCCGCCACCACCACGGTTCATGACCGCGACGTGGTTCGAACTCGGCCTCCCGAACTTCGGCACCAGCGACTGCAGGCCGACACGGCCTCCAGCGATGCCATCGAACGCACCGCCGATTGGCTCCGCTGGCAGCAGGCGGGCGATGGCCATTGGCGGGCGGCCCTCGAGGGCGACACGATTCTGGAGAGCGAATACCTGCTGCTCCTGGAGTGGGCCGGAAAGCCAGGTGGACCGCTGGCCCGCGGGGCCGCGGACCGCATCCTGCAGCAGCAACTCCCCGGAGGCGGTTGG
>CAJBSQ010000801.1 GCA_903958265.1 uncultured Planctomycetaceae bacterium | reverse complement strand
TGCGGTATCGGGCGGGTGTGCCGTCGGGCGACGCCCGAGCCATTTTTGACCGTCCGTTCTCGTCAGGCTGGGAAATGCAAAGGCCGTGCCACGACTGAGGATGCCAGACCATCGCTCCCCGGGCCCCGAGAAAATCCCTCGATTCGTCGTATTTACGCCCGCTCAGCCGTGGGTACAGTGGTGGGCATCGTTCGCCCGACCCACGGCCGGCTCCGGCGAGGCTGCCATTTTGGCCGCTTCCCGTTGCCGAACTGCACCCGGACAGCAATGGCACACTCTGGCACACCGCGGGATTCGGCAGCGGACGGGGCCCGGAAGCCGGGCCTCACCCATCTCCGGTCGCAGATCGACAAGCTCGATCGGCAACTCGTCGGCCTGATGAACGATCGCGCGGAGATCGCCCGCCAGATTGGCCACATCAAGCAGTCCACCGGCCAGCAGACCTACGATCCGTCCCGCGAGGAGACGGTGCTTGAGCGGGTGGCGTCGGCCAACCACGGCCCGCTGTCGCACGAGAGCGTGAAGGCCGTGTTTCGGGAACTGATCTCGGGCTCCCGGGCGATCGAGCAGCACATCCGCGTGGCCCATCTCGGCCCTGCCTGGACCTACAGCCACCTCGCGGCCCTCCACCGGTTCGGCAGTGCCGTCGACTTCGTGCCCGTGGCCAGCATCTCGGCCGCCTTCGAAGAGGTGCAGGCCGGTCACTCCCACTTCGGCGTCGTGCCGCTCGAGAACTCCACCGATGGCCGAATCGCCGACACGCTCGACAACTTCTCGCGGCTGTCAGTCAAGATCTGCGCTGAGGTGCCGCTGCGGATCCATCACACGCTGCTCGCATCGTGCGACCGCTCGGCGATCAAGGAGGTCTACAGCCGCCCGCAGGCGCTCTCCCAGTGCCGCAACTGGCTGGCCCGTCACCTTCCCTCCGCGCGGCTCGTCGAGGTGACCAGTACCAGCGTGGCCGCCGAAATGGCCGCCGGCCGGAAGGATGCAGCCGCCATCGCCAGCCGCCAGGCGGGTGTTCACCACGGGCTCGACGTGCTCGCCGAAGACATCGAGGACGTCGCCGGCAATACCACCCGCTTTGCCGTGATCGGTCATGCCGATGCCAGCCGCACGGGCCGCGATAAGACGTCGCTGATGTTCGAGATCGAGCACAAGCCCGGCGGCCTGGCCGATGCCCTCGCGATCCCCAAGCGGCAGAAGCTCAATCTGACCTGGATCGAGTCGTTCCCGATGCCCGGCGAAGTCGGCGGCTACATCTTCTTTGTGGAGCTGGAGGGACACCGCAGCGACCTCCGCGTTCGTCGGGCGATCGCGTCGCTCGAGAAGCGGTGCAAGCGGGTCGTGATCCTCGGCTCCTACGCCGCCGCCGCCCCGGTGGGGTGAATCGTGTGGCGATACCGCACGAGGCGTTCCCGGCGTATCATGCCCCGCCCGGATCAGGCCCGACCCTAAAAGTCCCGACGCTGAAAGTCCCTACCCAAAAAGTCCCGACCGAAGGAGCCCCCATGACGCACCGTAGGACCATTGTTGCCGGCAACTGGAAGATGAACCTCGACCGCGCCAAGGCCCGAGACCTGGCCGCCGCGGTCGCCGCCCGTGCTGCGGAGGCCGGCACGACCGAACTCGTCCTCTGCCCGCCGGCCGTGTACGTGGAGACGGTGGCCGCCGCGCTCGGCGGCTCCTCCCCGGTGGCCCTCGGCGCGCAAAACATGCACGACCACAGCAGCGGGGCGTTCACCGGTGAGGTAGCGCCGCCGATGCTCCTCGATCTCGGCTGCCGGTACGTGATCCTGGGCCACTCCGAACGCCGCACGCTGTTCGGTGAGACCGACGCCGTGGTGAATGCCAAAACGCGGGCGGCGCTGGCCGCCGGCCTGACGCCGATCGTCTGCGTCGGCGAGACGCTCGAGGAGCGCGAGGGGGGCCGCACCGCTGCGGTCGTCACCACGCAGGTGCAGGGCTCGCTCGCCGGGCTCACGCCGACCGATCTCGAGAAGATCGTCGTGGCCTACGAGCCCGTGTGGGCCATCGGCACGGGCAAGGTGGCGACGCCGCTACAGGCGCAGGAGGTTCACGCCCTGATCCGCGGCCTGCTGGGCGGGCTGGCGTCACCCGCGGTGGCCGCGAAGGTCCGCATCCAGTACGGCGGCAGCGTGAAGCCCGACAACGCCGCGGACCTCGCGGTTCAGCCCGACATCGACGGAGCCTTGGTGGGCGGGGCCAGCCTCAAGGCCGACGACTTCCTCGGGATCGCGAAGGCCTTCGGCGTGTGACCCACGACGGCCACCACCACCAACTCAGGAGGGAACCGGGCTGGGGTAGCCGGTCGTGCTGCCTTGGGCTAGTCTTTCCGCCGTGCGCCGACCTTTCTGCCCGTGACCGGAGCCCCGCCCGTCCATGACCCCCCTGATCCGCTTCGCCCTTGGCTTCATGCTCGTCTTCACGTCGCTGTTCCTGATCGCGCTGGTGCTCATCCAACGCGGCCGAGGCGGTGGGCTCGCCGGCGCCTTTGGCGGCATGGGCGGCCAGAGTGCCTTCGGCACGAAGGCGGGCGACGTGTTCACGAAGATCACGGTGGTGGTGGCTGCCTGCTGGATTCTGCTCTGCATCCTCGCCATCAACGTGCTCGGCCGCCGCGACTCGCTCTTCAGTCCGGCACTCGGCGGCATGGCTGGCCAGAATGTGGCCCCGCAGACAGCACCCGCTGCCGGGGCACCTCCCGCGGCTGCCACCGGCGGCACGGCTGCCATTCCTGCAGCGGCGGCGGCGACCGAAACTCCCCCTGGAGCGCCCGCGGGATCGTCTGCTCCGGCCACCGAAGCGGCTCCGGCAACCTCGGTGGCTCCGGCCACCGATGCGGCGGCCCCTGCGAGCCAGACCCCTCCGGCTTCCGAAAACCCCGCGGCCGCTCCCGTCGAGAAGTGACGCATGGCCGTGAGCATGACCGGCTGCGGTGAGGGCGTCGCCAGTGAGGGCGGCAGCACCTGCCGCGTCGAACTCCGCGGCGTCAACAACAAGCACTTCAAGCTCTCACTGCGGGCTCGTGAGGGCTTCTCGACGCTCGAACCCCGGATCGAGGCCGCGATCCGCGGCCGCGTCCGCCGCGGCACTGTGCAGGTGACGCTCGATGTGACGGGACCGGCCGCGATGCCGGCTCGCCGGCTCGACAAGACCCAACTCGCCGCCTATCTCGACGATCTCGCCGACTTCTGCGCGACGCACGACCTGCCCCTGCCGATGTCGGCCGACCCGCTGCTCGGCCTGCCTGGGATACTCGTCGACGAGCAGGCCGATCCCGCGACGGCAGACCGAACCTGGCCCCTGGTCGCACGGGCCCTCGAGGTGGCCCTCGACCGATACGACCAGATGCGCCGGACCGAGGGAGCCACGCTCGCTGCCGACATGCGGAGCGGCTGCGCCGACATCGCCACGCTGGCAGCTGGAATCCGCGAGCGC
>CAJBSQ010000800.1 GCA_903958265.1 uncultured Planctomycetaceae bacterium | reverse complement strand
TCGTGAGGTGCTCCACGCCCGCGGTGAGGTCCTCTGGGCAGTCGAGCATCTCCTGAAACGTCACGGGCCGGCCGACGTGTGCCGAGAACCTGCCCATGGCCGTCACCAGGCTCGCCTCGGCGCCCCGGATGGCCTCGTTGTAGGGTTCGTCGGCGACGATCGCCGCCACGAAATGATCCCACTCCCGGCGGTAGGGGTTGGGCTCGGGCTGCTCGGCTGTCCAGAGAATGTTGTCTTTCGACATCTTTTGCGAGCTGTAGATCGTGGGCTTGGCTGGGGAGTGGCCGCTGGTCGAGATCGTGAAGGCTCCCTTCGAGCCCTGCCCATAGACGCCGAAGTGCTGCCGGCAGTTGTTCATCAGCCGGCTCTCGTAGAAGAACTTCACGCCGTCGTCAAACGTGTATTCCACCGCGTAGACGTCGAAGTTTTGGTCGGTGATCTTCCCCTTGTAATGCCGGCCCCCCACAGCGTCAGCCGTCACCGGCCAGCCTCCCTTCACCATGCAGACCTCGTCGATGTGGTGAATGCAGTAGTCGCTGAACACGCCGCCGCTGGCCCAGAGAAAGTTGTGAAAACGCCTGATCTGCCAGAGCAACTCGCTCATCCCTTCGGGACCGGGGTCGAGGTCGAGGTTGTGGGGCGGCGTATGGCTGCGGTAGCCCCGGAACGCGATCAGGTCGCCGGCCTCGCCGGCCCGCACCCGCTCGACGAGCTCGCGGCGACGGTCGCAGTGCCGGCACATCAGCCCCACCGCGACCTTCAGCCGCTTGGCATCGGCCCGGGCGGCGAGTTCGATGATCCGCCTCGTGCTCGGCCCGTCCACCGAGACCGGCTTCTCCATGAACACGTGCACGCCCTTCTCGATCGCGGCGGCGAAGTGCGCCGCCCGGAAGGCTGGCGGCGTGGTCAGGATCACGATCCCCCCGGCCGGCAGCGCATCGATCGCCTGCTTGTAGGCATCGAAGCCGAGAAACGTGCGGTCGTCGGGCACGTCCATCCGCTCCTTAAACTGCTCCTCGAGCGACCGCTTCACCGAGGCGATCCGTTCGGGAAACACGTCGGCCATGGCCGTGAGTTTCACCCGGCCGCCCCGGGCGTCGAAGGCATCGACGATCGCGCTGCCCCCCCGGCCCCCGCAGCCCACGAGCGCCGCGTGGATCTCGTCGCTGCCCGCCGCATGCACGCCACCCGCGGGCAGGCCGGCTACGGCCGGCGACTCGTCGGCCGCGGCGGGCAGGGCGCTGCCGGCAAGGGCGCTGCCGGCCACGCCGAGGAAGCCGCGGCGGCTCGCCGTGGGGTGTGAAAACCGGGTGTCGTTCATGGCTGGTTCTCTGCTTGCGGAGGGACGGTCAGCCACCGTACGCGGCGGCGGTGTGGGTGATCGCGAGGTCATCATCGAGGGGGCGGTGCGGCCGCAGGCCGAGGGTGGCGAGGGCGGCGTGGTAGGCCCGCACCGCCTCCGCGGCGGTGATCTCCTCGTCGGCCACTGCCCGCAGGAACCGGATGAACTCGAGCTGATGCTCGGCGGCGTTGATCTTGCGGCCAAACAGGGCGACGCGGGCGCCGTGCCGCTTCGACTCGGCTACCAGCGAGAAGGCATCGTGCGTCGTGCCCGCCGCGCCGCCAAGGATGCCCACGATCAGCG
>CAJBSQ010000799.1 GCA_903958265.1 uncultured Planctomycetaceae bacterium | reverse complement strand
GGCACGGTCGATCCGTTCAAGCGGGCCCGTGGAAACGCCCCCGCCCACCCGACCCCTGGTCCATGACGGCGCTGACGAGCGGGCCGCAGGGAGAAAACCTGCGGCTACTTGGGAGGGCTGCCACGGAGGGCGGCGCGGGCCTTGGCGTCGAGGTCGCGGATCCGCTGCGTGCAGACCGCGAAGATCTCCTGCTCGCTCAGCGCGGCCACCTCTCCGGCCGTGAGCAACTCGCCAAACTCCAGGCGGATCCGGCCCGCCCTCGGGAACCACCGCCACCGCGGCCAGCACTCGTGCGCCCCGACGATCGCGACGGGCATCACCGGAACGCCAGCCCGCTTCGCGAGCAGGGCGAAGCCGCTCTTGAACTCGCCGAGCCGACCATCGAAGGTGCGGGCTCCTTCCGGAAAGATCACCACCGGAGCACCCCGCTTGAGACGCTGGATCACCAGCTTCATCGCCTTGAGAGCCGAGGTGTCACGATCGATCGGAATCGCGTCGAGCGACGTGATGATCGCCCCGAAGGGCTTGAAGCGGTAGAGCGAACTCCTCGCCAGGCTCGAGAGCCGGCGATCGGTGGCCAGTCCGAGCAGGAGCGAATCGAGGAAGGTCTGGTGGCTGGAGAGCACGATCAGCCCGCCCGTCTTCGGCAGCGGCTCCACGAACCGCGCGCGGAATCCGAACAGCGCCACGCCGAGGGTACGGCAGAGCACCCAGAGGACGTCGTAGAGGCACTTGCCGAAGGTCGTGTGTCCGCCGCCCGGCGGCTCGCTTTCGGTGTGGCTCATGCGTGCCGCGGCCGGCGCCGCGCCTCGATCAGCCTCACGAGCCGGTCGACGACCTCCTCCGGCGTGAGGCCGTCGGTCTCCACGAGCACCGCGTCGGCGGCGGGATGCATGGCGCCGACCGGCCGCGTGCGGTCTCCCTCGTCGCGACGGTTCTGCGCGTCGAGCACGTCATCGAGCGACAGCGGCACACCGCGAGCGGTCTCCTCGCGATGCCGCCGGAGGGCGCGCTCGACCGGCGATGCGGTGAGGAACACCTTCACCTCGGCATCCGGAAACACCTCCGAGCCCTGGTCGCGGCCCTCGGTCACCACGTCGATTCCCGCCGCGATCCGCCGCTGCATCTGCTTCATCACCTCGCGGACCGGCGGCGCGTCGGCGACAGGCCGCGTGGCCGAGGTCACCCGGGCGGTGCGGATTTCGGTCGACACGTCGCGGTCGCCCACAAATACCCGGCCGTCGCGAAAGGCGATCGCCAGCGAATCCGCCAGCATGGCAACCCGCGTGGCATCGTCGAGCGGCACCGAGCGGTCGAGCGCGATCAGCGCCACGGCGCGGTACATCGCGCCGGTATCCATGTAGCACCAGCCCAGGCGGGCGGCGAGCGCGCGGGCAGCCGAGCTCTTTCCCGCGCCGGCAGGACCGTCGAGCGTGATGATCATCCCGCAAACCCCAGGTCGAGGTGCAGCCACTGATACCGCGCGAGAGACACTACGGTGCAGGTGCCCTCGATCGCAACAGTCGGCTCGGGCCGCGGCTCACCGGCGAAGTCGAGCACGTCGGCCCGTTCGACCGGCCGGCCCCAGTCGATCCGTACCTCCCCCGCACGTCCGACCGATTCGAGCAGCCCCACGCGGGCAGCGACCAGCCGCCCCTCCGCCTGCCGCACGTCGTGGACCGTCACCCGCACGTTTGCAGACGAGCCGTGCCAGCCCGCGGCCAGGGGTGTGCCTGCCAGGAGGGCAAGCGCCGGATCCCACGGCCGGGCGAGGCCGACCCCGACGGCCATCCGCCGAACCACAGACAGCGCGCCGCCCCCCGCGAGCAGCGAATCGAGCACGTGGGGGCTCGAGAGCAGATGCCACGGCAGGCCGCCGGTGAGGATCGAGACCGCGTCGGCGTCGGCATCCATCCGCGGCCCGTGGGGCACGATCTGGACAAAGTGCGGGGCCGTAAACCGCGTCCGCTCCGTGGCGATCGACTGCGCGTGCAGGCTGCGGCGGATCTCCACATCCTCGTTCTCGTGCCAGGCAAACCGCGCCGCGACGTGGCTGTCGAAGAGTGGTCCGGCGAGCGGCCGCTCGAGCCGCACCTCGATGTCGAGCAGGGCCAGCGGCAGGCCGTCGACGAGCGTGAACCACTGCGTGAACCGCGCTGCCACGCTCCCGTCGGCATCCACGAGGCGACCGCGGCCGATGAGCGTGTCGCGGCCAGCGGCGGAGGTTTCGCGGGCCACACTCTCGGCCATCATGCGGGTGAACGAGGCCCGCTCCTCGGGCGACTCCCAGCCCGCGCCGGCTGGAGGGGGCGGCCGCGTGGTGCGGACGGCGAGCTGCTGCGAGAGGCGATTGCCGCCCCCCGGACGCCGCAGCGACAACAGCCCACCGGTCTGCGGATGAGCCTCGAGCCGCACGCAGCCGTTGTCGAGCACAAGCTGGTCGGCAGCGCTCGTGCCGCCGCCAAACAACCCGCGAGGCAGCCAGCCGCGCTCGGCCGGGCTGCGAGACGCACGTGGCACCGGCACCGGCTGCGGAGCCGGCGCTGCGGCGCTCGGCGCTGCGACGAGTGGCGCGGCGGCAACCACGGCCCGCACCGCCTCCTCGCGGGCAGCCGCGACCGCCAGGCCCACGAGGTCGTCGCCTGCGGCAGCGCCCGCCTGCGGCAGCGCTGGGGGAAAGGCATCGGGCTCGAGCGATACGAGCGTTCCCGTGCCGGGCGTGCGGCGCACCAGTTCCTGCGGCGTGACGAACGTGCCAAGCAGGTTGGTCGAGCGGGCGATCCGGCGGATCAGGCCGTGCCAGCGGCTCGCCGTCCCGGCGTAGTGGGCAAACAGGAGCGCCGCCACGTGGTCGCGGTCCATGGCCTCGCCCAGCGCCTCGGGCAGGCCGAGCACGGTGCGGGCCGACCGGGCGTCGAGCGGCGTCGAGGCAAGCAGCTCGACCGCGGCTCCTGCCGACTCAAAGCGGATCATGCCCCCGCCGACGTCGGGCAGCCGCCCGCCGTCGAAGAGCGTCCACAGGCCCGACTCGTAGCCAAGGCCCGCCAGCAGCTGCGGCAGGAGCGTGGATCCGCCCCCCGAGATGCGGCCAAAGGCCGTGGGGACCACGCCGGCGGTGGCCAGCCATGCGGCGCGGCCACGCTGAAAGGAGGCCAGCAGTTCCTCGGGCAGGGAATCGTCGAGGGGCCGATCGGCATCGCGACCCCCGCAGGCCGCCACGCGACCCGTCGCCACCGCGTCTCGCAGCCCGGCCGCAGCGACCGGATCCTGCGCCGCCAGCCGCTCGACGGTGTCGCCGCTAGCCAAAACGGCCAACGGCACCGGCGAGTCGATCCCTCGAGCCAGCGACTCACGCCCGGTCGTGGGGGCCAGGAGCACGAGGTCCACCACGTAGGAATCGACCGGATAGAAGCGGGCCCGAACCACCGACAGCGCGTCGAAGCATTCCTGGAGCGCCGTGGCGACGTCGGCGGCCCGCCCGTCGACCGCGGCACGAGCCGCGGCAACGACGGCGTCCGCCACGCCTGCCGAGTCGAGATCGGTGGTCGACCGCATCCGCCGGGCGAGCAGTTCGGCCAGCAGGATCGCCAGCCCGAGGGCCTGAAAGTCGGCCGCCTGATCGCTGCCGGGGAGCGGCCCGTCCGGGGCGCCCAGTCGGCCGGCCGCCGCCTGAAGAATCGCCTCCACTCCCGTCGTTCGCCTCACGAAGCAGGAACCCGTCGTGCAGGAGGCGTCGAACTGCGCTGCAAAGCGATCGTCCCACGTCGCCGGCACGATCCCCAGCAGCGGCCCTGCGGGGATCGGCAGATCGATGCTGGCCCACCGCGGCGGGCCTCCGACCGCGGCGATCAGCCAGGGATGCCAGGCCGCCGTCCAGGCCGAGAGCAGGTCGTCGGCCTCGGCCTCGGCGAGCCACGTCGGAAAATCATCGAGCGTGTGACAGGGCAGAAAGACGATCGCTCGTTCGGGCGGCATGCCGGCGAGTGTAGTTGATCCTCGTCGCCATTCACTCGCAGCGGCAGGCAGGCGGTTTGACACCCCCCACGGAGCGTTCGTAAAGTGGTGAGTGGGCGGGATTTAGCCCGTTGCCCCCGAACCGTTCCCGGCCCTCCACCCACCACACTCCGCTCCGGGAACAAGGCCCCGATGGCCCGCAGTCCGTACGCCTGGGGAATCGACATCGGCAAGTGCGGCCTCAAGGCCCTTCGTTGCCAGGTGTCGCCGACGGACCCCCGCAAACTCGTGGCCGACGCGTTTGAGTACATCGAATATCCGATGATGCTCTCGCAGTCGGACGCCGACCCGGTGGAACTGGTGCGGGCCGCGATCGAGGAGTTTCTCTCGCGGCATTCCCTGGAGGGCGACCGCGTGGCGGTGGCGGCGCCGGGCCAGTCGGGGCTGGCGAAGTTCATCAAGCTGCCGCCGATCGAGGCCAAGAAGATCCCCGACATCGTCAAGTACGAGGCCGCTCAACAGATCCCGTTTCCACTCGATCAGGTTCGCTGGGACTGGCAGCGGCTCGCCGGCGGAATCGAGGAGAGCGGCTTCGTGATGGACGCCGAAGTGGCGTTGTTCGCGATGAAGCGCGAGCAGGTCAACAAGGCCCTCGCCCCGTTCGTAAACGCCGGCATCGAAGTCGACGTGCTCCAGCTGCAACCCATCGCGCTGGCCAACATGGCGATGTTCGACCTGCTGCCCCCGGCCGACACGATCGACCCCGACAACCCGCCAGCCTCGATCGTGCTGGTCTCGATCGGCGTCGAATCGACCGACGTGGTGGTGACCAATGGCCTGCGGATCTGGCAGCGGAGCATGCCGATCGGCGGCAGCAGCTTCACGAAGGGCCTCGTGAAGGAGATGAAATACACCTTCCAGAAGGCCGAGCAGGAAAAGCGAAACGCCGTTCGCGCGGCCGACCCGCGGGCCGTCTTCAAGGCGATGCGGCCGGTGTTCACCGAGTTTGCGTCTGAGCTCCAACGGTCGCTCAACTACTTCACGGGCACCGACAAGACGGCCACGATCGGCAAGGTGATCCTGCTGGGCAACGCGGCGAAGCTCCGCGGCCTCTCCGATTTCGTCGCCAAACAGCTGCAGCTCGACGTGCAGCGGATCGAGAAGTACAACGCGCTCGAGGGGCCGGCGGTCGCCTCCAACGCGTTCCGCGAGAATCGGTTCGCCTTCGGCACGGCCTATGGCCTGGCGCTGCAGGCCGCCGGCGGCTCCAGCCTGCGGACCAACCTCGTGCCCACCGAGATCGTCCGCGACCGGATGATCGCCGCCAAGAAGCCCTGGGCCGTGGCCGCCATGCTCGGGCTGCTCGCCGCGGCGCTGATCAACTTCGCCGGCATGTTCCTCGCCTGGCAGAGCTACGCCCCGGCGAAATACACGCAGGCCTTCAACGCCGCCGATCAGGCGAAGACGCGGTCGGCTGCGGCCGTCTCGGCGCTGGAGGCAGTGAAGCTGAAGCAGGAGGAGGCCGCCTCGTGGCAGCGGTACCTCGTGGAGGTACAGGAGCGGCGGTTTCAGTCGCTCGACCTGCTGCGGGCAGTGACGTCGCTTCTGCCCCGCGATGCGGAGGGCCCGGTGCCCGACGACATCGCCGCCCGTCGCGAGATCCACGTCGACAGCCTCGACATGCAGTTCTTCCCCGATCTCACCACGTGGTTCACCGGCGTGCAGGGGAACTGGGCCGAGACCCAGGCCAATGCCGAGCGACAAAAGCCCGAAGCGGCCGGCGCTGGCGAAGCGGCAGGCGCCGGTGAAGCGGTAGCCGGCGAGGCGGTAGCCGCCGATGCGGTGCCCGCCGATCCGGCGGCCGATCCCGCCGCCGCAGCAGCGGGAGCGGCAGGGCCGACGGGGCCGGGCTGGGTCGTGCAGATCACCGGGCACCACTTTCACAACCAGGAGCAGGGCAACGAGGGGGAACAGTTCGTCCGCTCGACGATCGTTCGCAACCTGCTGGGCGAGGGGGATGAGGTGCTGGTGTCGGCTGGAGTGAAGTCTGGAGAAACGGTCTCCGTTGCCGATCTGGGCATCGGCTTCCCGGTGCTCGTGTTTTCGTCGCCGATCCGCAAGGTGCAGGTGCAGACGGCGGTGGCCGGCAGCACGGGCGGCGGGGGGGGGCCGGGCGGACCGGGCGGACCTGGCTTCGGTGGCGGGCCGGGCTTCGATGGCGGGCCGTCTGGCACCGGCACGGACACCGGCACCGTTGATCTCAAGCGTTACGATTTCATTCTGCAGTTCAGCTGGCGGCCGACCACGCCCGGCTCGAAACTCCCACCGCCCCCGACGACGGCGGGAATGGAACCCGTCGCCCAATAGGCTCCAGCCCCATGCCCCAACTCCCCGAAAACATCCGTCCCTACGTCGCGGCGATCGCGAAGTACCACTTCTGGATCCTCGCGGCGATCGTGCCGTTGGTGCTCCTGCCGATGCTCTACCAGGGCACGGCGAGCCTCGACACGCTGATCACCGGTCAACGGTCGCAGATCGAAAGCCGGGTGTCGGCGCTCAAGGGTGTTCAGGGGATCCCTGACCATCCCAACGAGGGCTGGTCGGAGACCGTCG
>CAJBSQ010000798.1 GCA_903958265.1 uncultured Planctomycetaceae bacterium | reverse complement strand
GTGCAGGAGGCGGGCGGTCGGCTGGCCTTCACCAGCGGCGAGACCTTCAGTTCCACCACCCTCATCAACCAGCACATGGGCGTGCTGCCCCCCGAGGTGCAGACCTACCTCGCCGACTTCGCCCGCCGGCATCCCGCTGCCGAGATCCTCGACTATCTCGAGAAGGCCAAGGGGCTCAAGGTGCTCTTGGTCGGCGAGCCGATCATCGACGAATACATGTACTGCGAGGCCATCGGCAAGTCGTCGAAGGAGCCGACGATGGTCGTCAAGCGGCTCTCCAGCGAGAAGTTTGCCGGCGGCATCCTCGCGGCGGCCAACCACGTGGCGAGCTTCTGCGACGAGGTGGCCTGCATCACCCAACTCGGCACCGAAAACTCCCACGAGGCCTTCATCGAAGGCAAACTCAAGCCGAACGTGAAGCGGATCTACCTCCACCGAAAGAACTCCCCCACAATCGTCAAGCGGCGGCTCGTTGAGCACTACTTCTTCCTCAAGCTCATGGAGGTGTACGAGATCAACGACGCCGCCCTCAGCCCCGAGGAAGACGAGGCCGTCTGCCAGGCGCTGATGGAGCACGTGCCGCACTACGATCTGGTGATCGTGATCGATTTCGGCCACTCCATGCTCAGCGAGCGGGCGCGGAAGATCCTCCGCGAGCGGGCGAAGTTTCTGGCCGTCAACGCCCAGTGCAACGCGGGCAACCTCGGGCACCACGCCCTCTCGAAATACCCGTCCGCCGACTACATGACGGCGACCGAGACCGAGGTGCGGATCGAGTCTCGCGACCGGCATGGGGCCGTTCGGGGGCTCGTGCAGGAGGTCTACGACAAGCTCGGCTGCAAGCGGCTGATCGTGACCCGCGGCAAGAACGGCTGCATCTGCCTCGACTCGGCCGCGGGGCTCGTCGACATCCCCGCGGTGGCCGGTAAGGTGGTCGATCGAATCGGTGCCGGCGACGCCTTCCTCTCGGTGTCAGCGCTGCTGGCCGCGCAGGGGGCGCCGCTTGACGTGGTCGGCTTCGCCGGGAATGCCGCCGGCGCGCTGGCCGTGGCCACCGTCGCCAACCGCGATGCCATCGACCGGGTCGCCTACTGCAAGCAGATCGAGTCCCTTTTGAAGTAGAATCCTGGGGGTTCCACCCTCAGGAAGCCATCTCGGCGCATCCCCGTCATGCAACTGGTGATCGAATCAGAACCGGTGCCGATCGCCGCAGACTCCGGCGGCGTGTATCGCATCGGCGGCACACGAGTCACTCTCGACACACTGATCGCGGCATTTCACGACGGCGCCACTCCGGAGGAAATTGTCGAGCAGTATCCGGCCATCGGTCTGGATCATGCGTATGCGGTGATCGGCTACTACCTGCGACACCAGCCAGAGGTCGATGCATATCTTTCGGCCAGAAGTGAGGCGTCGGCACACGTGCGGGCGGAGGTCGAGCACGCTCTCCCTCCGCACGGCCTGCGATCGCGACTGATGGCACGCCGGACCGCCAGCCGGTGAGGCCATGCTTTCGTTCCTCGCGGATGAGAATTTCAACAACGACATTATCCGAGGCGTCGTGAGACGTGATCGGCGCATCGGTATTGTGAGGGTTCAGGACGTCGGGCTGTCGGGGGTGGGCGATCCTGAAGTGTTGCAGTGGGCAGCGGAAAACTCCCTCGCCGTGCTGACTCATGACATCAGTACGATGACGAGGTACGCTCTTGACAGAGTTCGCCTTGGGCAGCGGATGCCCGGACTCTTCGAGGCAGGTCGGCGAGTGCCTGTGGCGGTCACGATCGACGATATCGTGCTTCTGGCGACATGCAGCCTCGATCGAGAGTGGGAAGATCGGATTACCTATCTGCCGCTCCGTTCATAGCGGCCGTTTGAGCGGGATTCTCAACGACTCAGGAAAACCAGCAGTGCAAGTCTGGCAACGGCAAGTGCAGAGTCTCACCGGGCTGCTCGATGGGCTCGCGTTCACGCATCGTGACGGGACGGCCGTCGATGCCGACGCCGGCTTTGCCGAATGGGTGGACTCGACGCTTCGCCTCCGCGATCGCCGGCAGACGGTCTACATGATCGGCAACGGCGCGAGCGCCTCAATGGCCAGCCACTTCGCCGCGGATCTTGCGAAGAATGGCCGGCTGCACACGCAGGTGTTTTCCGACCTGTCGCTGATCACGGCGATTTCCAACGACATGGGATACGAGCACGTGTTCGCGGAGCCGCTCCGCCGCCGTGGCCAGCGGGGCGACCTGCTCGTGGCGATCAGTTCCTCGGGCCGCTCCCCCAATATTCTCGCGGCCGTGGACGTGGCCGATGAACTCGAGATGTCGGTCGTGACGCTGTCTGCGAAGGACGGCTTGAATCCGCTCCGTAAACGGGGTGCGCTCAATCTTTACGTGGCCGCCACGACCTATGGCCTCGCGGAGACCGCCCATGCCGCGGCCCTCCACTGGTGGATGGACCTGATTCAACTCCAAGACGGAGACCTTCCATGACCGCAGCGACCGGACAGAATCCAAGCCGTTTCGAGAAGGTCGCCGTGATCGGCGGCGGCGGCTACGTGGGGGCGGTGCTGGTGCCGCGACTCCTCGAGGAAGGGTATGCGGTGCATGTGCTCGATCTCTTCATCTATGGCGAGGAGGCCTTGGCCGCGGTGCGGAACCATCCCCGGTTCACGCTCCAGAAGGGGGACGTCCGCGACCTCGCGGCGGTGAAGGCATCGGTCCGCGGGGCCGACGCGGTGATCCACCTGGCCTGCATCTCCAACGACCCGAGTGTGGAACTCGACCCCGAACTCTCGAAGTCGGTGAACCTCGACTCCTTTGGGCCCGCCGTGAAGGCGGCCAAGGAGGCCGGCGTGCGGCGGTTCATCTTCGCGTCCTCGGGCAGCGTCTACGGCGTGAGCGATTCGCCGCAGGTGAC
>CAJBSQ010000797.1 GCA_903958265.1 uncultured Planctomycetaceae bacterium | reverse complement strand
CGGGTCCGGTGGTCACGGGGGGTGGGGTCACCGCGGCGGGCGTGACCGCCGGGACCCCTGCAACCACCTCCATCGCCGGCGGTCGGGGCCGAGATGCCTGCTCCGAGCGCGGACTGCACGGGGGGCGGAGCCGACTCGGCCGTGAGATAGGTCGGGGCCGATGGAGACATCCTCGCGGGTTCGGTGGCGGCAGCCGCACCGAGGGCTGCGCCAGCCCCGGCGGCAGCCGCGGCGACCGCGGCCGTTTGAAACGCCGGTG
This sequence comes from uncultured Planctomycetaceae bacterium, assembly GCA_903958265.1. Classification (GTDB taxonomy): domain Bacteria; phylum Planctomycetota; class Planctomycetia; order Pirellulales; family UBA1268; genus QWPN01. Next base: position 13,984 of record CAJBSQ010000797.1, on the reverse strand, counting down.
GCACCGAGGGCTCGGCAGACAGCGGAGGCGTTGGCGGCAGCGGAGGCGTCGACGGCAGCGGAGGCGTCGGCGGCAGCGTCGCCGCTTCGGTGAATCCAACAAAGGGCGGCGCGGGCGGTGTGCCGGCCACCGCCGCGGGAGGGATCGGGGCGGTGAACGGCTGGGGCTCGGTCGGCTGCGTGGCAAGCGGCTGCGTGGCAAGCGGGGGCGCCGGCATCGCTGGAGCCGATGGGGCAGCCAAGGGAACGGGTCCGGTGGTCACGGGGGGTGGGGTCACCGCGGCGGGCGTGACCGCCGGGACCCCTGCAACCACCTCCATCGCCGGAGCCACGAAGGCCGGCGCAGGAGCCATGCTCTCCGCAGCGTCGTTGCCGACGCTCGTCGATGGCCCCTTCTGCACGACACAGTAACCGCCGTAGAGGATCGTGCCGAAGAGCACGAGAACCACGAGCGGCTTGACCGCCTCCATCGAGTCCGACTCCCGGTTCGTACGGGTCTGCTGTTTGCCGCGGCTGGCCATGAAACTGCTTCCTCAGGGGTCGGCGCCAGCATCAAACTGCTGTCACCGGCGGTCGCCTCAGTGCGTCGGTCACTGGATCGCAGGGGGCGGGATGGTACGCGGCGGTAGGGCTCCTCGCCAGACCGCTTCGGCCGCCAAATGCCGGGGTTCGGCCCTCCGGTGCGGCGGCATCGGGTGAACTCAGCCGGCCGGGCAACGGGATGCCATCGCCCTCGAAACATGGCCCGGCGTATATTCACATGGCCCCGCCGTGACGGTCGTCATCCGGTTCTGTCAGCCGACCGGCCTGCCGACCGCCGCCTAGCCCCTCTTTGTGTCTCGACGTGCCCAAGCGCAACTTCATCCTCCTCCTGGCCATTTGTCTCACCTGCCTCGCTGCCTACATGGCCCGGGAGCAGTCGGCGGCCGGCCGCCGGTTTGGCGAAGTGCTCGATCTCGTCGAGACGTCGTACCTCGATCGTGCCGACGAGCGCGAGCTGTTCGACACGGCCGTGGATGCAGCGCTCTCCAAACTCGATGAACACTCGGCCTACATCCGCGGAGACGAGCGGGCCGATCTCGAGGCGGTGCTCGACCAGAAGTTCGGCGGCGTGGGGCTCGAACTCACGATCGACGAAGCCTCGCGGGAGCCGATCGTGGCCTCACCCGTCATCGATTCGCCAGCGTGGCGAGCGGGCATCCACGCCGGCGATCGGATCGAGACAATCGACGGTGCGGCCACGGCCGGAGTGCCGCTTCGCGAGATCGTCACGTCGCTCCGCGGAGCAGTGGGCGATCGGGTGGTGCTGCAGATTGCCGCTCCTGCAGCCGATCCGCCGCCGACGCTCGACCCGGGTGTCGGTGGACAGCCTCTGGTGGCGCGCCGCGACGTCACGCTCGTCCGCGAGCTGATCAAGACCGAGAGCGTCCAGGGCGACCGCCGCGGGCCGGATGGCCGCTGGGAGTGGATGATCGAGGGCGTGCCCGGCGTGGCGCTCGTCCGCGTCACCACGTTCGGCGAGCGGACCGCCAAGGAACTCGCGGCCGCGGCCGATGCGATTGCCGAAACGGGTGACCCGCAGGGCATCGTGATCGACCTTCGCGGGAATCCGGGTGGGTTGCTATCGGCAGCCATCGATGTCTGCGATCTGTTTCTCGATGACGGCGTGATCGTCCACACCCGGGGTCGGAGGGCCGCCGCTCCCGGCGAGGACGCGGCGATCGAGACGCGGCGGGCCGCTGCCGGGGCGAAACTCGCGGGCGTTCCCATGATGGTGCTCGTGGACGGCCTCACGGCCAGCGCTGCGGAAATCGTCGCTGCCTGCCTGCAGGACAGCGGGCGGGCCACGCTCGTGGGCAGTCGCACCTTCGGCAAGGGAACGGTGCAGTCGATCCTGCCGCTGTCGGACGACCGCGGGCTGCTCAAGCTCACCACCTCTGAATACCTCCGGCCCAGCCTGGCCAACATTCACCGCCGCGCTGGCGACGGTGACGACGATCCGTGGGGCGTCTCGCCCGATGCCGGCTACGAGATCACGCCCACGGCGGAATCAAACTCGCGGCTTGCCATCTGGCGGCGGAGCCGAGATGCCGCCGGTCCGGTGCCGGCGAATCGCATGTCCGGTGGCCTGCCCCGTGACCTCGATCCCGTCCTGGCCCGCGGTCTGGAGGGGCTGTCAGCCCGGGGCCCGATCGCCGGAGAGCCCGACCTCCGAGGCGAGAAAGAAACTTCCCGCGACGACGACGATCCCGCGGGCCCCGACGCGTGACCGCGCCAGCCGGAGGGCGTCGGCCGGCGAGCCGCTCTCCTCGGCCTCCGGCAAGGCGGCCCGGCGGCAGGCGGCCCGGAGCCGCTCGAGCGATGCGGCCCGCGGATTCCGCAGGTAGCGGGTGATGACCACGTGGTCGAAGAGCCCGGCCGCCACCGCGAGCATCGCCTCGATCTGCTTGTCGCCGCTGGCCGCGAAGACCAGCGCCCGTGGAGCCCGCGTCGCCAGCACCGGACGGAGCGTCTCGATCAGCGACTCCATCGAGGCCACGTTGTGGGCTGCATCGACGATCACGAGGGGCCGCTCGGCCGTCGCCTCGATCCGGGCCGGCAGCGTGGCCCGGGCGAGCCCGCGAGCGATCGCCGACTCGGTCACGGCCAGCCCGCGGGCGTCGAGCTGCCGGGCGGCAATGGCCGCCAGCGCGGCGTTGTCGGCCTGATGCCGGCCGGGCAGTGCGATGGCATAGCGGCGTGGAGCGGCAGCGGAGCCTGGCAGGACGAGATCGAACGTCGAACCGTGCAGCACGTCGCCCGGCGTGGCGGGGGCGGCCGCCCGCACCGAGAAGTCGAGGCCGAGTTGCACGAGCGGCGCGCGACGGCGGGTAGCCGTGTCGGCAATCACGCGACGGGCCACCGGCTGGACGGCGCCCGACACGATCGGGCAGCCCCGCTTGATGATGCCCGCCTTCTCGGCGGTGATGCTCGCGATCGTCCGGCCGAGCAGCCGCATGTGGTCGAGGCTGATGCTCGTGATCACGGTGACGAGAGGACGTGAGACGTTCGTCGCATCGAGCCTGCCGCCCAGGCCGGTCTCGAGGACGGCCACGTCGACCCGGGCGTCGGCGAAGTGCACCATGGCCGCGGCGGTCATCACCTCGAACCAGGTCGGCCCGCGGGCTGTGCGGCGGCGGGCGGCGAGATCGAGGGCCTCGACCTCCGGGATCACCTTCTCAAATGCCGCCACCAGATCGGCGGCGGATATCGGTTCGCCGTCGACGGCGATCCGCTCCTCCACGCGATGCACGTGCGGCGACATGTAGCGGCCGACGCGATGCCCCGACTCCTCGAGGATGGCCGCGAGCATCGCCACCGTGGAGCCCTTGCCCTTCGTACCGGCGACGTGCGCCACGCGATACGCGAGCTGCGGCTGGCCGAGCCGCTTGAGCAGCTGCCGCATGCCGGTGAGGCCGAAGGTGGTGCCGGTAGCCCTGGACAACGGCACCCGCTCATAGTTGATCCGGCTGTCGAGCCAGGCGAGCACTCGATCGCGGTCCTTGGCGGAGCCACGGCGGTGCGACGGTCGCTTTCCCATCTTGCGCAGAGTGCCGAAGGAGTGCCGAAAGCCCGTCGGGCCGGAGGAACGAATAGACCAGAGAGTCTAGAGCGCATTCGACGAACGTGTATCGCCGGCTCGGTGAGCGAGGACGGGTAGGCGAAGGGGGTCGGCGAACACTCGCGGAGCCTTGGGCGTATCCTCGCCCGGCGACGCGACTTTTGCCGCCCCCGAGCCGGCGAACCACGTCAGTCGAATGCGCTTTCGTCGGCCCCGCTCTGAAGCTGGAGCAAAAACAGGCATTGACCGGTTGGGGCCATTATCTGACTCTCCGCCGTCCCCGCGGGGACCGGGCCCCGTGCGTTGCGGTGCGACACTGGTCGCGCGGCATGGCCCCCGTCGTCCGCTGCGAACCACGGCCATGCGTTTCCCAGCACTCTGCCAGCCTTGTCGGGCCGTCGTTCGGCTTCTGCTGGTCGCGGCAGCGCTGACGACGCACGCGTGGGGCGATGACGGCAGCCCAACGCTCGAACCCGCCGCGCTGACCGCTGATGGTGGCCCTGGCGTCCTCGTGGCCCCGCCGATGTACATCGGTGATCCCGTCGATGGCGACACCTTCGCCGCGATGCCGGTGGGGATCGGCGAGGGACTGGCAAAGCCGTGGCCGCGGTGGTTCGCCGGAGCCAACGGCCTGGTGATGACCCGCACGCTCCCGGCCGGCACGGCCACCATGCAGCCGCTCGGCGGTGTGCAGCTCACCACCGGCGACGCTGGAGCCAACTGGCCCGGCGGGGTGGACCTCCATCTCGGCCGCTGGTTCGGTTTGCGGCAGCAGCATGCGGTCGAACTCATCTACTGGGGCGTGTACACGATGGGCTCGTCGAGCCGCGTGACCTCGGCTGCCGGAGGGATCGACGCGATCCCGCAGGCACCTGGCGTGACCGTGGCGGGGCTGCCGGCAGCGACGTTCCTGACCGATGCCACCGCGCAGGAGATCAGCCGCTCCGACGTCATCAACGACGTCGAGATCAACTGGGTCTACTCGCTCTGGGACCGCCCCGAGTTCCTGCCGCGCGAGCGGGCGGTGAACCTGATGTGGCTGGCCGGCTTTCGATTCTTCCAGGTGGGTGACGCGCTCTCGCTTCAGACCGGCACCGGCAACCCGGCCATCGGCGGCCTGGATTTCGACGTGGCCACCAACAACAACATCTACGGCGCCCAGGTCGGGGCGAAGTTTGACTGGCGGTTTCTCCCCCGCATCCGGCTGAACCTCCTCCCGAAGTTCATGATCGGCGGCAACTCGATCACCAACACCAGCGGGCTGGTGCGCACCAACGGCGCCTACGGCACGTTCACGGCCGATGGCTCCCCCTCGACTGTGCACTCCACGCTGGGCGTCTTCTCCTGGCTGGGCTCCGTCGATACGTCACTGGCCTGGGATGTGACCGACCACTGGAGCCTGTGCCTGGGGTACCGCGTGGTCGGCGTCGGCAACATCGCTCAGGCCGACGACCAGTGGGCAACCTCCATCACCTCGCCGGCGTCGCTCTCAGGAATCACCGCTGGATCGAGCACCATCGTGCACGGTGGATTCGCCGGCTTCGAGGGGCGATACTAGGGCCACCATGACCAGCCCCCTTTCCCACCAGAGCCCTGCCGAACTCGCGGCGAAAAAGTGCGTTCCCTGCGAAGGGGGCGTGCCGAGGTATTCGGCCGCCGAAGCCGAGGCTCAGGTCGCCAGCCTGCCCGGCTGGCGGCTGACGCATGACGGCACTCGGATCCGCCGCGATTGGACCCTCCCCGACTTCCGGTCGGCGATCAAGATGCTCAACAACGTCGCGGCGTTGGCCGAGCGGGAGCGTCATCATCCCGACCTGCATCTGGAGGGCTACCGGCAGGCGTGGATCGAGATCTTCACCCACGCGATCAGTGGCCTGTCGGAAAACGACTTCATCCTGGCCGCGAAGATCGACGCGGTCACGCCCCCCGCCTGACCCGCCGGCACGCGAAGGCCGGATGAATCCCCTTGGGATTCGGATCAGTCGTCGAACGGACGGCGGGGCTTCGTGTCGCGGGCGGCCGTCTCGGCGGGCTTGTCGATGCCCGGCTTGATCGCATCGGCCGGCCGCGCCGCGGCCTCGCCCCCCTCGGGCACCTCCTGCCGTTCTCGCCACGGCTTGCCCGACTCATAGCTGGCGAGTTCGTTGCGGAGTTGTTCCCGGACCTCGTCGGCCGTCTCCTCCGTCTCCACCGCCTGGCGGCTGTACTTCATCGCCGACTCAAAGTCACCCTTCTCGGCGTGGCCCGCCGCCAGCGTGCTCACGATGTGCGGTTCCTTCCACTCCGTTGCCTCGCAGGCCTTCGTGGCCAGGGCGATCGCCCGGTCGGCATCCCTGATCGAATCGTTGGGCGACGTCGCGAGGAGCCAGGCGAAGTTATTGAGGATTCCGGTATCGTCGGGCTCGAGTTCGTGCGCCTTTTCGAGATCGGCGATGGCCGCGACGTGGTCGCCAATGGAGATTTCGGCGTCGCTGCGGCCGCGGCGGGCCACGAAGCTCGCGGGATCCGCCTCCAGCGCTTTCGTGAAGCGTCGAATCGCCTCCCGCGGCTGCTTCGCGGCCAGGTAGAGCATGCCGAGCTGGCTGAGCACGACGGGATCGTCCGGGTTTTTGGCCACGAGTTTGCGGAAACTGCGGATCGCCTCGGGGTAGTCCTCCCGCTCGGCCGCGATCAGTCCCTTGAGTTCCAGGGCGGCGGGCATTTCGGCATCCTGCTCGAGCACCGCCTCGACATCGGCCAGCGCCCGCTGCGTCTCACCCGCCTGCTGCAGGATCCGTGCGCGCAGCAGCCGGGCGGCATGGTCGCGGGGGGCGAGGTCGATCGCCCGGCCGATGTCGGCCAGCGCTCGTTCCCGCTGCCCCTGCACCGCATGCACCCGGGCCCGCTGCAGGAGCGGCCCCGGCGCCTCCGCATCGAGTTCGATGGCGCGGTCGAAGGCCGCGCGGGCGTCGTCGAGTTGCTCGCTCATCATGCAGGCCATGCCGAGCGCCTCCTGAAGCGAGGGGTCGTCGGGCTCCTCCGCCACGGCCACCTCGAGGTCGGCACGAGCCTTCTCGTACTCGTCCTGCATCAACAGGTGCAGCCCACGGGCCCGCCGCACGTCGGCATCCCGTGGCGACAGCTCGACCGCGGCGTCGTAGAAGCCGAGCTGTCTCTCGGGATCGTCGTCGACCGCCGCGAGCACCAGGTTGGCCTGGGCCCGTTGGAGCTGGTCGTCGCCCAGAAGTTCCAGGGCCTTCGTCGCGGCCGTCTTCGCCCGCTCCCGGGTGCCCCCCGGCATCGCCTCGAGCCGGGCGATCATCAGGTGCGCCGTGCCCAAGCCGGGATCACGGGCCACCACCTCGTTGAGATCCCGCATGGCGAACGAGCGGACTCGCCGCCAGTTGGGATCGGGCTGGTCGGCGTCGACGACCGCTCCCACGAGCATCGAGGCCCGCTCGATCAGCGTGCCGGTGTAGAGGTCCTCGGCGAACTTGGTCGAGCCCTCATCGAGCCCCTTCGCCAGCGCCCGCTTGCAGAGGTCGAGCACCGTGCCGTAGTCGTCGATCTCGTTGATCTCGAGCTTCGCATTGATCGCGTCGTTGAGGAGCTCCTGCCCGTCCACGTCGGCAGCCGGCGCGCTCACCTCGTCGCCACGAGCCACCTCGTCGCCACGGACAGCCTCGTCGCCACGAGCCGCCACCGACAGCGACACAGCCACGCAGACGACCGCAGGCCACTGTCCCAACCGGCGGATGAATGTCATGGAAACGGCTCACTGCGAGGATAGGATCGGCCGTCCGTGGCCGACGCCGGCCGGGATGCCGGGAGAATAGTATGCGTCGGCACCACCGATCGACGCCACCTCGGTGCACAGGCGGCTTACAGCGGGGCGGGGAGATCGCGGCGGCTGAAGATCACGGCCCCGATCAGGTAGGCCACGATCCCGATCCCGAGCAGGATGCCGTCATACCAGGCGAGCATCCGCCAGGCCTCGGGCCCGCCGCCTACCAGTCGCTGCGGCTCGTAGGCGTTGAGCACCGAGAGATATCCCACCCAGCCGAGCACGCCGCTGAGGCGGCCGACGAGTTTCGTGAGAATCGCCGTCACGTACAGCCCGCACATGATCCCGATCGTCCGCCAGCGGTGGCTGTCGGCGGCCGACACGCAGGCCGAGATCCCCGCCATGCAGACCATCAGGCCAAACACGTTGGCGACGGCGGGCAGAAACCGCTCGGGCGCCACCTTGCCGGCCCACGGCCCCAGTGCGACCACCGTCCAGACCGATGCCAGCAGCACACCGCAGAGCAGCGCGGCCGCCGCCGTGGTCGCCAGAGCCTGCGTGAGAAATATGGCCGAGCGGCGCACCGGTGCGGCCAACAGCATCTCCATGGTGCCCCGCTCCAACGGACCCGACACGGCATCGCTGCCGCGGGTGATGCCCCAGACCGTCGCCGCCAACACCACGACCGGATCGACGAAGGCCAGGGCCACCCGTCCGGCATAGGTCGCCACCTCGGAGAACGGCACACCGGAGAGTTTCTGCCAGTCGTCGGGGATCACCTTGAGCAGCACGTTTTGGAACGCCGGCATCTCGATCTGGGCCGAGAGCAGGATGTAGAGCCAGGGAAAGGCGGCCCAGAGCGCTGCCAGCGAGAGCAGCAGCACCCGTTGGTCGCCCCAGGTCTTGTTCCAGATCGCACGGTTCCAGAACGGTCCGGTGCCGGGCGCCGATGTCGATCGCGGGTCGTCGTGGTCCATCAACTGAGCCTCGCTCTGGTGTGCCTCATGCGGATCGATGGAACCGATCGTAGACGGCCTGCAGCCCGACCGGCTCCACGCGGACCTCGGCCAGTGGCAGGGTCGCAAGCCAGCCGAGCAGCGGCGCCAGCGGTTCGTCCGTCTCCATCATCACGCGGCCGTCGCCCGTGGCGGTCGCATGCAATCGGCCGGCAAACTCGTCCGGCACGCCGGGGAAAGCTCCCCGGAGATGCGCGTGAATGCGGTGGCCACGGCGGAGCGCCTCGATCGACTGCTCGTGAACGACGCGGCCGGCCCGCATGATCACCACCTGGCCGCAGGTCTCCTCCACCTCCGAGAGGACGTGCGAGGAGAAGATCACGGTGCGGCCCGCAGCCCGGGCCTCGCGGACGAGATCGAGCACGACCGACCGCGCGGTGGGATCGAGGTTGGCCGTGGGCTCGTCGAGGATCACGAGCGGCACCTCGGTGGCCAGCACCACGGCGAGGGCCAGTTTCTGCCGCATGCCGGTACTCATCTGCGATACCTTGCGAGAGCAGTCGAGGCCCAGCCGGTCTGCCACCGCCGTCGCCGTCTCGCGGCGGCACTCCCGCCGCAGGCCCGCGAAGAAGTCGAGCACGCCGGAGCCGTTCATCCGGCGAAAGAGCCGGGCCTCGCCCGGGAGATAGGCCGTGCGGGCCCGCACCTCGAGCGACTGCGAACCACAGTCGAACCCGGCCACGGTGGCGGAGCCCGACGTGGCCGCGAGGTAGCCGAGCAGGGTCCGCAGCAGCGTGGTCTTGCCGGCACCGTTGGGGCCGAGCAGTCCAAACACCTCCCCTTCGCGGACGTCGAGCGTGCAACCATCGAGCGCGGCGAAGTCGCCGTACCGCTTCGTCAGGGCCGTGGTGCGGACGATCATCGGCGAGCGCTCGGGAGGGAAGCCGCGACAGAACCAGGGCGGCGACCGGTCATGCCTGCCACTGACGCCAGAAATAATAGCCCGCCAGCGCGAAGCCGATGATGGCGACGAGATTTCGCATCGCCGCCGCCGGCACCCGCCGGGCCAGATGCGACGCTCCGAGGCTGCCGGTCATCGCCGAAACGGCCATCAGGCCCGCCAGCGGCCAGGAGACCTCGTGGCTGCCGGCAAACGCCCCCGCCGCGAACACGGCGGTGGCCACGCCGTTGATCCAGGTAGCGAGCACGTTCTTGACGCCGTTGAGCCGGTGGATGTCACCGAGCCCGAGAAACGCCAGCGCCGCCAGCATGAGAATCCCGATCCCTGCGCCGAAGTAGCCACCGTACACGCCCACGAGAAACTGGAGCCCGCAGGTCAGCGGCAGCCGCGCCGCCGCCGACGTGCCGACGCCGGCCCAGGCCGCGATCCGCGGCTGCAACGCAAACAGCACTGCCGCGAGCAGAATCAGCCAGGGCACGAGGACGTCGAACCACGCCGGCGGCAGGCAGAGCACCAGCGCCGTGCCAACGGCCGCACCAAGGGCGCTGGGCAGGACAAGCCAGCGGGTCCAGATCGGCATGCCCGCGCGGTTGCCGCGGCTCGACCATGCGGCGACCACCGACGCGGGCCACAGGCCGAGCGTGCTCGTGGCGTTGGCCGTCACCATCCGCGCGGGATCGGGGGGCAGGATCGCGGCTAAGACAGGAAAGGTCAGGATCGTGCCGCCGCCCGCGACGGCATTCACCGCTCCGGCGAGGAGCGATGCGGCCGCGAGGAGCGCGAGGCTGCCCGCTCCGCCACGAAGGCCGTCATCAAACCCGGTCATGGCCCGGCCTGCGGGTTGGCGATCGCGGGCGGCACCGGTGCGGGAGGCAACGCGGGGGGCTGGCCGACCGCGGCCGCGGCGGGCTCGGGCGAGGAGCGATCCACTCCGCAGTCGACGAGCATGTAGCCCGCCCACAGAAACGGATGGAGCGGCCTCGTGAGCGGGGCCTCCGGCGACACCTTCACCCTTGGCTCCCGAGCCGCGTCGGGCTCTTCGGCCAACACGAGATCGACAGCCCGCTGCCAGGCCGCCGCCGCCGTGGCTGGCTCGGCGGCGGTCGATTCCCGCAGAAACTCCGTCATCAGATCGATGCAGGTTTTTCCGCCGGTCCGCCAACGGCTCACGACCGCCGTGCGGCCGCCGGCTGCGAGCAGATCAGTCGCCGCGACGAACACGTCTTCGCCGGGCCGCGCGGGAGGCGCCTCGAGCCCGCTGGCCATCGATGTCTGCAGCCCCGGCAGGAGGATCCGCTGCGGTCGCTTCAGGGGGGGCGCGAGCCAGTCGCCAAACGACACCGCGCCCTTGCCCGCGCCAAGGGGGACAAGCGGCCAGGAGGCCACCGGCCCCTCGCCGGCGAGTTCGGCGAAGATCGCGAGGGTGTCGCACACGGCAGCCGCCACGGGAATCGGCAGCGGGCCTCCGGGCGCGAGCGGCGTCACGCGATCGATCGCCGCCGTGACGTGGGCGAGCACCGCCTCGGCGTCGGCCGGCTTTTCGCTCCGCAGCATCCGCCCCACGTGCACGCCCACCGGCCCCGGCCGCTGCGCCTCGAACGGCATCACGGCCAGGCTCCGCGTGGGCGCGTAGCGGATCCGGCAGGTGTCGCGGAGCATTCGGCCCCCCGCGGCTTCGTCGTCGCCGGGGCGGCTGGATGCCACTGGCAGGAGTTCGAACGGCACGTACCAGAGCCAGCCATCGGGCACGATCACCAGTTCGTCGATGCCCTCGGAGAGCGTCACCTTCGAGTTCTCGAAGAGCATCCGCTCGATCCGCTCGATGCTTCCGCGCCAGTCGCTCTCGGCCAACCGGCTGGTCGGCACCGCGGCCAGCGGATCAAACAGGCACAGACCTCTCGCGAGCGTCTTGACCTCGACCGGCAGGCCTGCCGCCTGCCGCACCTGCCAGATGGCATACCGCTCCCGCGACTCGAGCAGGCCAAACAAGCCAGACTTCGTCCAGTGGAAGGACAGCAGCAGCTGCCGGGGTGCGAGCCGCCGGCGAATCTCCGCGGCCGCAGTGAGCGGGGGAAAGTCGATCGGCACGGCATCGCGGCCCGCTGCCATGGCCGCCACGAACTGTCCGCGGCGGGCTGCCAGCGTGTGATAGGTCTGCCAATCAGGCTCCACCGGGGCGGCATCGCCTCCACCACCGCCGGCCAGGGCCGCCGCAAACGTGCCGCCGAGCTGTCCCATCTGGGCGACGGCCGCGGCGAGCTCCGGCTGACTTCCGATCAGGGCGGCCCGGCGAGCCGCGGCGGCGGGCGGAAGACCCCGCGGGTCGACCGCAAGCAGCCGCTCCAGGGCGATCCGGCGGCCGCCCAGCGGCTGCGCGGCCAGCCAACGATGCCGCATCGTCGCCTCGGCCGCCTCGATCGCGGCCTCCTCGCCGCGACGGGCCGCCACCGCCACCCAGGTGTCGAAGGCGTCGTTCCGCTGGGTCGACAGCGCTGCCAGCGAACCCAGCGGATCGGAGGCGAAGTCCCGCGGGCCAGGATCGGCGAGGAGCTTCGCAAACAGGGCGTCGGCCTGCCGATCCGAAAATGCCGCCGAGCCCGCCGCGACTTCATCCACGAGGTGGGCCGTCTGAAAGAGCCGGGGCGACCGCGACCGCTCGACCGCGATCGCGGCATCGAGCTCGGCATCGCCGCGGGGCACGTCGCCCGTCGCATACTCAATCAGGCCGCGAGCGTAGGAGGCCTGCGCGGCGAGCGCGCCCTGGCCGCCGGCGGCTCGAAGCAGCCGGCCGTCGATGTCTTTGAGCGCTGCGGTGGCCCCCCGCACGTCTCCCAGACCGCAAAGCCCCTGGGCCTCGAGGGCCAGGAGCCGCGCCCGCAGCGCCGGCAGATTTCCGCGGGCCCACTCGCAGCCGCCGCGAATCGAAGGGGGAATGCCGCGGGTACCGGCCATCGCATACGCGGCGAACGCCAGCTGAAACGCCTCCTCGAGAGCCCGAGCGTCGCCGGCGTCGGCGGCGGAGTAGGTGGCCTCCTCGAAGAGTTTCGCGGCCCGCTGGGGCTGATCGGCATCCAGCGCCATCCGACCCAGGATGATCAGCCCCCAGCTGGTGAGCCCATGATCGAACTGGTTGCCCACGAGCAGGCCGCGGGTGAGCAGCGGCGCCGCGAGATCCTGTTTGCCCTGCGCCCAGTAGGCGGCACCAAGGGCGATGTCGACCCACGACTGCGACCAGTGATTGGGGGGCGCGGGCCGCCGCATAAGCGCCTTGGTGGCCGCGTCGAGCCCACTGCTCTCGGGGGCCATGTCGCCGAGCAGTGAGCCCTGACGGTAGATCGCAATCACAAGCAGACGCATGATCTCCTGCGGCCGCACCGGCCGGTCGTAATCGGCCGCAAGCACGCCCCCGCGTTGCAGCACCTCCTGCGGATCAGCCGCCTTCTGCCGCATCGAGATCGTGTCCGGGACTGCCGCGGGCATGGCATTCCGCTCGCTGCGTCCCCAGGTGGCCACCCGCGGAGCCGCCTCCGGCCTGAGTTGGGGCGGAAACTGAACCGAGAGGAGCCAGTCGCCGTGCGTGGCGAAGACCAGCATCGACTCCTCGTAGCGGGCGACGGCCTCGCCGAGTTGGCCGAGTTCGTACAAGCACTCGCCGAGCAGCGCCGCCGACGCGATCGAGTCGATCCACCTCTGCGCGCCGAGCCTGATGCCCCCTTGGTAGTCGTTGCCGGCGATGTCGGCGGCCGTGGCATAGTCGCCAGCGGCGAGCGCCTGCAGGGCGAGCGTGTGGTCGGTCGAGGGCACCGTCTCCACCCCACCCGGCACGCCCATGGAGGGCGGCAACACGACCTGCCCCGGCGCCGGGCAGATGGAGACGAAGGCGATCAGACCGGCCAACGCAGCGCGACGCATGCCTCCGTTGTACAGGAACCGCCGCGGCTGGTGATCGCTCCCCTGATTCGGTGGCAGTCTGGGAAGCCCGGGTGATCGGGGCGGCAGGCTGGGCGGCAGTGGGGTCGGGTGGTGACGGTCGTCCAAAGTTTGCGGGTCGTAGTGGCCGATAGATCCCGGAAGAAGGCTCGCACCTCCGGCCCCGGACGGATCATTCGCCATGAACCACACGACGAACCTCGCCGCCCACCGCGGAGTCGCTCCCCGGATCCTGCTGGCCGTGGCCGCGATGGCGGGGCTCTCGTCAACCGGTTGCCAGGTGGACGTCGGCGGCCAGACCCTGCCGAGCGCCTACTACCTCCAAGACGACATCCAGTACTTCCCGGCAGGCCCCGAGTTCAAGCTCTCGAGGGAAGCGGCCGCGCAGAAGGCCTACAAGAAGGAAATCGGGGGCGAGGGCTGCGGCGGCAAGTGCGGCGGCGGCTGCGCCAGCTGCGGCCACTAAACCCGCATCCGACTGACCTGGTTCGCCGGCTCGGGGGCGGCAAAAGTCGCGTCGCCCGGGCGAGGATACGCCCAAGGCTCCGCGAGCGTTCGCCGACCCCCTTCGCCTACCCGTCCTCGCTCAACGAGACGACGCTCCACACAAAGTGGATGAGCGTTCGCCCGCCAGGGGTCCTCGGTGGGTTTCGGGCCGTTCCCGGCCGTTCCCGGCCGCGCCGCGGCATGATCGCGAGATGCTTGCAGAAACCGTACCGGCCGCTACACTGCTGGCCGTGGGTTTGAAACCCTTTTGAAACCATATTTGCATGG
>CAJBSQ010000796.1 GCA_903958265.1 uncultured Planctomycetaceae bacterium | reverse complement strand
GGGGACTGCACGAGATTGGTAGAGAGGGGCGGTGGCGACGGTCTGGTCGCCAGCGCCCGGACATGACGCGAGGAATCGTCCGATGAAGTTCGTGAAGATGCACGGCGCCGCCAACGACTACGTCTACGTCGACTGCTTCGTGGAGCGGCCGCCCGCCGACCCGGCCGCGGTCGCGCCGGTGATCGCCGACCGCCACCGCGGCGTCGGCGGTGACGGCCTCGTACTCGTGCTCCCCTCCGACAAGGCTACGGCGCGGATGCGGATGTTCAATGCCGACGGCAGCGAGTCGGAGATGTGCGGTAACGGAGTTCGCTGCGTGGCGCATCTTGTCGTGTCGCGGGGTCGGGCTGCCCCCGGCCCGGTGACGATCGAGACGGGCCGTGGTGTGCTCACGCTGGAGGTCACCCGCACGGGCGAGCGAACCTCGCAGGTGCGGGTCGACATGGGGCCGCCGCTTCTCGAGGCCGTAGCGGTTCCCGTGACAGGGGTCGGCCCGGGGCCCGTGGTCGACGCGGTATCCGCGGCGCTAGGGGGCGAGGAAGCCTGGTGGCACGACTGCGGCCTCGATCCGCGGATGACCTGCGTGTCGATGGGCAACCCGCACGTGGTCTTCTTCTGTCGGGACGTCGATCGCGTGCCGCTGGAGGTGATCGGACCGCGAGTCGAGACGCATGCCAGTTTTCCGCGGCGGGTGAACGTGCACGTGGTCGAACCGCTCTCCCGGGGGCACGTGAAGATGCGGACCTGGGAGCGGGGCAGCGGGATCACGATGGCCTGCGGCACCGGCGCCTCGGCCGTCTGTGTGGCAGGAGCGCTGGCCGGTCGCACCGATCGCAAGCTGGCTCCAGCGGGCAAGCCAATCCACGGCATCCGCATGGCGATCTCCAATCGGCGATGAAATCGGGGACGGGAGCAGTCCTGTTCGGCACGGGATTTGCGCCAGGCAGTTTCGGAAATTTGGGCTGAATAGAGAGAGTTGCGCATTGCGGGCAAGGCTGGCATAGTGTGGCGCATGGCCGCAACTCTCCGCAAGATACGCCCTGAAGACGTGCACGGCTTGAAGTACTTCAAGGCGTTACAGGGTTTGATCGAACGGCTGCACTTCGTGGGGACGCAGCGCGATAAGGCAGGCAATCGTGACCTGCATATGGATCAGTACTGCACGCTGATCCTGCTCTGGTTTTTCAGCCCCATCGTCGACAGCCTCCGAGGCCTCCAGCAAGCTGGAGAACTCGACAAGGTGCGAAAGAACTTTGGCGTCGGGCGTGCTTCGCTCGGCTCGCTTTCAGAGGGCGTCGCCGTCTTCGATCCGGAACCGCTCAAGGAGATCGCGCAGGAACTCTTCAACCAACTGCCCGATGTGTCGGCCGGTCGCTTTGACGTCGTAGGGCAGACGTTGACGGCGGTCGATGGATCGGTAGTCGAGACGCTCGCTCGTGTCGCGCGGCTCGCATGGCTTCCCAAGGCCAAGGGGGCGTCACTGTGCGGCTATCGACTGCACACACAGTTCGAGGTGTTGCGTGGCGTGCCGTCTCGCATCGACGTGACCCCCGCCAAGCCGAAGGGCGAGGACGACGAGCGGGCAGTCCTTTCACGAACAATCGAACCAGACCGCTTGTACATGATGGATCGGGGCTATGCGCAGTTCGCATTGTGGAATGCGATCGTTGCCAAGGGTAGTAGCTACTGCTGCCGCATTCGTGACAACTCATCGTACGACGTTGAGCGAGCCATGGAACTGGCTGATGCCGATCGTACGACTGGCGTGGTAAGCGACGAGGTGGTTCTGTTCGGCCGCTCAAAAGCACAGATCACCCCCGATCATCCTGTGCGGATCGTGACCGTGAAGGCCACGCCGCATCGCAGCGGCGGCAAGACCGGCGGCGGAAGCACCGGACCGAACTGCGACGGCTTCCTTCGAATCGCGACCAACCGCCTTGATCTTCCCGCTGAACTCATCGGCGAGATCTATCGCCTGAGGTGGATGATTGAGACATTCTTCCGGATGTTCAAG
>CAJBSQ010000795.1 GCA_903958265.1 uncultured Planctomycetaceae bacterium | reverse complement strand
CGCAAACCCGGATGCCCCGCATGAGCGGCAGACTGCTCGTCGTGACGATCGACCGGCTGCCGGCATGGATCCTGCCCGCCTACGGGTCGACCTGGGTGTCGACGGCCGCGATCGACGCGGTGGCCGCCAGGGGAATCGTGTTCGACGGACTCGTTGCCACGGGCACCGATCCCCGGGCGACGCTCGCCGAGCTGGCCGGCGGCTTGCGGAGTGGGCCCGCCACCGCGGGCCGCGTGGCCGTCGTCACGGACGATCCGGCGCTGGCAAAGGTGATCTGGCCCGCTGCCGACGTGAGCGTGGTGGCAACCGCGTCGCCGCCTCGGATGGCCGACGACGAGGAGCGGACCGATCTGGCGAGGCTCTTCGACGCCGCTGCGGCGACCGTGACCGACGGCCGCCACGACCTGGTGTGGTGCCATGCCGCGAGCCTCGGTCTGGCATGGGACGCGCCCGCCGAGTGCCGCGACGCCTACGTCGATCCTGACGATCCGGCGCCGCCGGCCGGTGCCGACGTGCCGGACCTCGTTGTGACGGCCGACACCGACCCCGATCTGGTCGTGGGCCTCAGGCACGTGTTCGCGGGGCAGGTGACCCTGCTCGACCGCCGGCTCGCCCGACTGCTCGATGCGGCCGCCGACGGCTGGGCGATCCTGATCTGCGGAGTCCGGGGCATGCCGCTCGGACTGCATGGCCGCCTGGGATCTGGGCCGCTGCCACCCTACGGAGAGCTTGTCCGGCTGCCGGCGGTGGTCGTGGATGCGGCGGGCCGCATGGCTGGGCAGCGGTTCGGTGGGCTGGCGGTGCCGGCGGATCTCGGGGTGACGCTGGCCGAACTCGTCTGGCACCGCGCTGCTGGCCTGCCGCCCGAGCCGTGGGATGGAGTCAGCCTCGCCGGCCTGTTCGCCGACTGGTCGAGTCGGGGCCGCGACCGCGTGGTGATCGAATCGCCGGAGGGGGTCGCGATCGCCACGGCAGCGTGGCACCTCGTGTGGGCGGCGGGCCCGACGGGCGAGCCGGCCGTTCGGCTGTTTGCCAAGCCGGATGACGCTTTCGAACTCTGCGACGTGGCTGATCGGTGCGCCGCCGCGGTCGACGCCCTGCGGCCCCTCGCGGAGGCGGCTGCGGCGGGCGACGGGGCAACGGCCTGGTCGCGGCCGTTGGGGCCGGCCGCGGTGGAGTCACGTTGAGCATTTCGGGGCGCTTTTCGGCCTGAAACCAGCGTGGTCCGGCGGCCCACGGCCCGCTACCATCCGCCCCTTCCGAAACCCTGCGGTTGTTCGCCCCTTCCCGTGTTGCATGGACGGTGTCATGGAGTCGGTCCGCGCGGCCGCCGTGCTCGTGGCGGTGGCCGTCTCGTTCGTCTCGACCGCCGCCCACGCGCGGCCCGTCTCCGTGCGCGTGCAGTGGGGGGGCGGCACGCCGCAGGCCTGGTCGGGCGGCATCGAAGTGGTCACGACGAGTGCCGGCGGCGGCGCGACCCGACTGCCCTTTGAGTGGCGGACGCTCTCGTCGGAGGCCGATGCGGCCGCCATGGCGCACGACGCCGACGGGGCCGTGCTCATCCATCAGCCCCGGCCGCTCGCCATGGATGGGATCGAGATCACGGTCGACGACTGGCGGGCTGCGCGGCTCGTCGCCCGGATCGCATTGGCAGAGGGAACGCAGCCCGCAGTCGTCGTCGACGTGCCGCTGGCCGACCTCGTGGTCGAACCCGCCCAGCAGTCGCTCGATGACCTCGGCAACCGGCTCGTGGCCAGGGCCTCACCGGGCGACGCCTTGCGGGTCGCGGTGGCGACCGACGGGGCGGGAGGGAGCTTCAGTGCCGAGGCCCTCGGCCTCGTTCGTCGGCCGGGAGACCAGCTCCGGCTGCGGGTGGAGCCGCTGATCGCCACGACGCTCCAGGGAGGTCATACGGTCGAACTCCGGATGCGGCTGAAATCGGGAGCCCAGGCTGACAGCCCCGTGCAGGCCACCACGCTCCAGCCGCTCGCCGAAGGCGACGCTGGCACGACGAGCGGCAAGAAACTCACCGGCTTCGAACCCGTCGTGTTCGACGTCACGCTCCCCGCACAGGAGGGCGTGGCGGAGATCGAACTGGAGGCGATCGAACGTGGCGGGCTCCGTTGGTCTCGGTCGCTGGCCTCGAGGGTCCTGGAGGTCGCGGCGGTGGACGATGCCCCCGGCGAGGTCGCGGCGGAGGGGGACTGGGGGGTGGTCTACGATCTCGATCCCGGCAGCCCGCGGCTGCATGAACGGCTCCGGCGGTTGCCAGGCATGAGCCTGCCCTCGGTGGCGTTGCCCGAGATGCCGCTCCCAAGCCTCACGCGGACGGGCATGTCGCTGCCGAAGTTCCCGAGCGTGCCGTTGCCGACTATGCCGCTGCCGAATGTCGCGGCCATGGTGCCCCGCCTCAGTGGCCTGCTGCCACACGGCCATTCCACGGTGGTGACCCATCCGCTCGGCCCGATGCTGCGACTGCCCCCCGCGCGGTCATCAGGCGAACCCGCCTGGGAGGGCATCGTGCTCGCGGGCCTGCAGCCGGGCATGCCGCATGCCGTGGAGATCGACTACCCCTCGGATCAGGATGCCGTCATCGGGGTGCTCGTGCTGGAGCCCGATGCCGCCGGCGTGGTCGTCGAGCCTCGGCACTCCGGCGGGTTCGAGGTTCGCCAGTCGCGGTTCGCCGGCCCCGCATCGCCGCCGCGGTCTGTCACGCACCGGTTCGTGTTCTGGCCGACCACGAAGAATCCCCTGGTCTTCATCGCCAATCCCTCGTGCCGCACCGCGGCCTCGATCGGACGGGTGCGGGTGTTGGCGGGGCCTGCCAGGCTCGCGCCGGCCGACGTTCGGGCCACGCCCGCGGCGCTGGTGAAGGCCACGGGCACGGCGCGGCGGACCCACGGCTTCCTCGTCACGCCGGAACTCGCCCGGGAGTTCGGCGGCGTGGCCACGTACGGTCAGGCCGAAGGAAGGCTGACGCTCGACTGGGGCGGGCACCTCGCCGGCGCCCGCCACTTCGCGGAGATGCTCGCCGCGCAGGCGGCGGGCGGGTCGATGATCACCGTCTACGCGCAGGGGGCGGCGCTCTGGCCCTCGCGGCTGACGCGACACGCGCCCCGCTGGGACGGCGGCACCGGGGCCCGCGACGTGCTGACTGCCGTCGCCAGGATCCATGCGCGACACCGGCTCGGCTTCGTGCCCGCAGCCAGTTTCGACGGTCCGCTCCCCGAACTCGAGACCGCGCTGGCCGCGGGCCGGGCCGGGCCGGGCATCGCCTGCGTGGGTCGTGACGGCCGGCCGCGGCGGCTCGCTGGCGGCGGCCTCCACTACAACATCCTCGAGCCCGCGGTTCAGCGGGCGGTCGAGTCGATCGTGGTTGAGATGGCGGGCCGCGTTCGCGGGTCGCCCTCGGTCGGTGGGGTGGCCGTGGTGCTTCCGCACGACGGCTGGCTTCACCTGCCGGGGCTCTGCTGGTCGCTCGACGACGATACGTTTGCCAGGTTCGCAGCGACGCTCCCGGCTCCGCCTGCGACCGAGGGCGAGACACGGTTTGGCGAGCGGGCGCGGCTCGTCGAAGGACCGCTGCGGGAGGCGTGGCTGGGCTGGCGTGGTGGCGAGGTCGCCCGCTTTCATGCCCGGCTCGCGGCGGCCGTGGCGGCGGTGGATGACCGCTGGAGCCTGTATGTCGTGCCGACGACGCTGTTCGCGGAGGGGGACCTCTCGACCTCAGTGCGGTCGGGCGTCGCCGGGGCCGATTCGCACGAGGATCCCGTGCGGCTCGCGGGGCTCGACCCGGGCGCCACGCGGTCGCTCCCTGCCGCCGACCGGCTGGTCTACGTCTGGCCGCAGGTGCATTCACCGAGCGACGGGCTTCGCGAGCGGGCCGTCGTCGCCGCCGCGAGCCGCCTGCCAGCCGTGGCGCGGGCCGCGGGAGTCGCCCCGCGGAACGCCGTGGTGCTCGTGGAGCAGCCCGTCACGATCGACGTCGATGACGCCGTGCCGCATGGGCCGTTCGGCTCGGCCACCGCCCGGCAGGCCGCCCGCAGCCACCCCGCCATGGCCGCTGACCGTGGCCTGGCCGGAGCCCTGTCGCTGGCCGACGCCGAGATCGTGTTCGACATGGCCCTGGCAACACGCTGCAGTCCGGCGTCGCCCGCTCGGCGGGCCTATGAAGCCGCGCCGCTGCCGCCCGACGACGTGGTCGCCGGCGTCTTGCCGCCGCTCACGATTCGCGTCTGCCGCTCCGGCAACGTCACCTGGGCCCAGCTCGTCAACGCCGCCGATGCCCCGGCGACCGCCAGGATTCGCTGCGAAGGTCGGCCGTCGGCAGTGGTCGACGGGGTGAGTGGCACGCCGCTGCCGCTCGCCGCCGACACCGAGATCATGGTGCCGCTCGAGCCGTGGGGCGTGCGCGGGATCCTGATCGACGGCGGCGTGGGTATCGGGTCGGCCCGGCTGGAGTACGCCGCTGATCTGCAGCAGGGCATCGCCCTCCGCATCGATCGGCTGCGGCAGCGGCGGGCGGTTCTGGAAACGCCGGTGCCTCTCGCGGTGCTCGACAACCCGGCATTCGAACTCGGATCGGCCGCCCCCGTTGGCAGGCCGGTGGCGACTGTCGCCGGATGGGAAGTCGTGGAGTCGCGGCGGGGCACCGTGACGCTCGTGCCCGGCGCGGGGACCTCCGGCCAGGCGGGCCGCGGCCTGGAGTTCTCGTCGCTGAACGGGCTGGCAACGCTCCGCAGCAATCCGTTCGCGGCGCCGGCCACGGGCCGAATCAGCGTCGCTGCCTGGCTGAGGGTGGACGACGCTGCCACCCAGCCGCCGCTCCGGATCGCGATCGAGGGCCTGCAGGACGACCGGGAGTATTACCGGTTTGCGGCGGTGGGCGGGCTCACCGGTGGCCGTCCGCTGACCGGCGAATGGTCGCAGTTCGTGCTGCAGATCGACGACCTGCCATCCGAGCCGGTGGAGTCGCTGCGGGTTCGATTTGACCTGCTTGGTCCGGGCCGGGTGCAGATCGACGATCTGCGGGTCTTCGATCTCGCCTTCGACGAGTCTCAGCGGTCGCAGATCACGACGGCGGTGAGCGTCCTCGAGCACCAGCGGTCGAGCGGCGATCTCGGCGGCTGCGTCGTCGGCCTCGATGGCTACTGGCCGGCGTTCCTGGAGTCGTTCGTCACCGATGCCGCGCTGGCCGCCGCGGAGGCCAGCCGCACGGTCGCGCCGGTCGCGCCGAATCCGGCCGCGCCGGAGGAGCGACAGGCCGGGGGGATGTTTGACCGCCTCAAGGGGTGGTGGCAGTAGAGGCGGCGGCGCTGTTCCGCAGCCGGGATCCACGCCCGATCAGCCGGGGGGCCAGCTGAGGCTCCGGCCGCCGAGCAGGTGCACGTGCAGGTGGTCGACCGACTGGCCGCCGTCGGGGCCGCAGTTGACCACGAGCCGGTAGCCGCCGGTCAGGCCGAGCGTGCGCGCCAGCTGCGCGGCGACGACGACGAGGTGCCCGAGCACCATGGCATCGTCGTCGCCCACGTCAGCGAGCGACGCGATCGGCCGCTTGGGAATCACGAGCACGTGCACGGGGGCCTGCGGCGCCACGTCGTGAAACGCGAGACAGAGATCGTCCTCGTGCTCGATCCGGGCGGGGATCTCCCGGCGGATGATGCGGCCGAAGATGGTGTCAGCCATGAGTCGGGTCGGCCGGTATCGCGGCCGGCTGCGGCTTGCGGCCGCGGCGGCGTGGCGGCTTCGGGGTTGCCCATTCCTTCGTGAGCGTCTCGAAGACCTCGGGGGTCTCGTAGCGGATGATGTTGCGGCCTTCCGGCATGGGGCCGATCAGCGATCGAAACACGGGCGCGCCGCGGAGGGCGAGATCGGTGCTGCAGTCGTCGGCGCCCACCTGCAGGTGGCTGCGCAGGATGCCGTCGGCGGAGTCAAAGTCGTGAATGACCAGCTCGCCGTCGGTGCCCCGGGTGACGAGTCGCCACGTATCTTTTGTCATTGCATGCACGCTCCACGCGGGATCGACGGCCGACCTGTCGTCTCGTACCCGCGGCTCTGGAGGGGTATCGGCAGGGGCGGCAACGTGAGGGGAAGAGTCGGGCCGCCGCCCATCCTCGCCGGAACCCTGGGCGCGGCCGGCACGCCGCGACTGACCGTTATCGGCGTTGCAGCCGGAACTCGGTGGGCTCCTTGAGCGGTCGCGAAACGCGTCCTACACTCTCCCTCGGAGGGTAAGCGAACGGCTAGCGGTCTGACTCGAAATCAGATGCCCCGAAAGGGGTTGCGGGTTCGAATCCCGTGCCCTCCGTTTTATGCCTGCACGGCCATCCCCGCCCGTGCAGGCTGATAGGCCCGCCGGCCATCTGGCGGCGTGTGGTGGGCGACGGCGGGGGTGCGTCGCAGGTAGGAAACCTGCGGCTACGTGGCCATCCGGCGAGCATCGCTCCCCGTAGGTGCAGGTTTTTTTACCGGCATCACCATCCAGCGTGCTTCGCAGGTAGGAAACCTG
>CAJBSQ010000794.1 GCA_903958265.1 uncultured Planctomycetaceae bacterium | reverse complement strand
TCATGGAACGCACCTTCGTCATGTTCAAGCCCGATTGTCTCGAACGCGGCCTCGTGGGCCGGATCCTCACGCGGTTTGAGGAGAAGGGGCTGCGGCTGGTAGCGATGAAGATGCTGCGGGTGACGCCCGCGCTTGCCAAGCAGCACTACGCCGAGCACGTCGAGAAGCCGTTTTATCCGGGGCTCGAGGAGTTCATCACCGCGTCGCCAGTGGTGGCCACGGTGTTCGAGGGACCGGAGGTGATCCGCGTCGTTCGGGAGATGCTTGGCGCCACCAGCGGCCTGAAGGCGGCGGCGGGCACCATTCGCGGCGATTATTCGTCGAGCCGTCAGATGAACCTCGTGCACGCATCCGATTCGCCCGAGTCGGCGGCCCGGGAGATCGGGATCTACTTCAGGGCCGACGAGATGCAGGCCTGGGATCCCTCGCTGGCCTGCTGGTACCAGGCGCCGGGCGAGGCGTGAGGCGTGGGTGGAGTGTGTTTCCGACCGCATCGGGCGTCGGGCATGCTCATCCGCGGAGGGCCGCCGCGGGCGTGTCGGCGGCGAGCCGCTCGATCATTTCCTGGCAGGCGCGGTCGACGGCCATCTGCCACTGGGTGTCGGCGAGCCCGGCGTTCATCTCGGGCCGGGCGTGGGCGAAGATCACGTCGCGAGCGCTCACGATGATCGCGCCCATGCCGTCAGCGTCGAAGGCCCCTCGCACATCAGATGCCCGACCTCCCTGGCGGCCGAAGCCGGGCACGAGCAGCCAGGTGTGGGGCATGGCGGTGCGAAGGTCGTCGAGCTGTTTGGGCCAGGTGGCGCCGACGACGGCGCCCACGGCGCCGAATCGTCCGCCCGCTGCGGTGCGGATCGCCAGGTGCTCCACGCCAGCGGCGACATGCTCGTACGTGGCCTTCCCGTCGCAGACGAGTTCCTGGAAGTCCTTGCTGCCGGGGTTCGAGGTCTTCACGAGCACGAAGATCCCAGCGCCCCTGCTCTCGGCCGTCTTCACGAAGGGCTCGATGGAGTCGAGGCCGAGGTAGGGGTTTACGGTGAGGGCGTCGGCGGCCCATGGTCCGGCGAGCCAACCGTCGGCGTAGGCTTCGGCGGTCGAGCCGATGTCGCCGCGTTTGCCATCGGCGAGCACGAGCAGGTTTTTAGACCGCGCGTAGGCGATCACGTCGGCCAGCGCGATCATGCCGTGGGGGCCGAGGGCCTCGAAGCAGGCGAGCTGCGGCTTGACGATCGGCACCAGCGGCGCGACCACGTCGATCACGTCGCGGCAGAAGCGGGTGAAGATCCCGGCGAGGGCCTGCGGGTCGGTGATCGCGGCCGCGGCCAGCGCCGGCGGGAGCGACTCCCGCCGCGGGTCGAGGCCGATGCAGGAGGGCGTGCGGCGGGCCTTGATGGCCGCGGCGATCCGGTCGGCGAAGCGGCCGTGAGCCGTGAGGTGCGGGGTAGGGGTGGTCATCGCGGAGGGCTCCGGTAGTGGCCGCGTGTGGTGGGCCGACCAGTGTGTCAGTCGCGGCCTTCCTTGGCGAGGGGCGGCGCGGGCCCGGGGCGCTGAGGCGTCCTGTGGCGAGGCGGTCTGGTCGGCGCTCGGCCGCGTCGGGTTGGCCCTTGGTCGCAGGGAATCGTGGGATGCTCCGGCGTGGCACGTGGATGCCGCTGGCACGTAGATGGCGCCGGTGACTGCAGGCTTACCGCAGCGAGTGGCGGACCTGGCTGCGGCTCGCATTTGACCGGGGTGTTGGCACCTCGTGTTGAAGCCTGCGAAGAGTTCTGCGATAGTTTTGGGGCGCCAGAGACATCGCCGTTACG
>CAJBSQ010000793.1 GCA_903958265.1 uncultured Planctomycetaceae bacterium | reverse complement strand
TTTCCCGGGATAGGGATGTCCGGAAGCCCCTTACTGTACCCGAAAAAAGAGGTCCTGGAACCGGATAGTGTTCGCCCCCCGCCCCGCCTTTTTTGGGACTCGATGCCCCCGGGTGGCTGTGCTTCTTCTCTTCTCTCAAAGAGAGTGTGGTAGGAGGAAACAGAATAGGAGCGGTCTCTTAGGAGGAGCCTCGTCACACCGTGCACCATCTGGCTGATTCCGGCCACAGAACCCGAGGGCTTCGAGACGAAAAAGCAGCGTCATTCGGTCGTTCAGCAGAACGCTCAAGGAGTGCATAACCTGCCGGTTGGTCGTTGGAAACAGGTCATCTCAGAGGCAGATCGCGTTGGTTCGTGGAGCAGTCCGCGTTGATCAATCGTGTTCTGGAAGACGAGTGCTCGCCGCCGCCTGGTCGGTGAGCGGTCTCCCGAATCGTCGGCGGCGTGGACATCAGCTCGTCTGCCGCCAACCGACATCGATCCGACAGGTGTGGCGAGCGAATCAGGCCTGTGCTCTGCGACACGCCGGCCGCCGACTGCGGGGAGAACTCACCTCGCTGACCAGGTTTTCGAGGTCGCCAGCGAATGCCGCGTCGGTCTGTCGTCTGGTTTCGACGCTCCTGATGCCCCTCATGACGGTCGTGTGGTCACGGCCTCCAAACGCTTCCCCGATGGCATCGAGGCTGCGGCCCGTCAACCGTCGCGCGAGGTACATCGCCAGGTTGCGGACGTGCACCATGCTGCGGGTTCGTTTCGGGCCGACCAGATCCCCGGCGGTCAGGCCGTGCCGAGAGGCCGTGGCCCGCACGATGCGACCGACCGACCGGCGGTCAGAGGGAGCGCTGTCTCCGCGCATTGCCGGGGACGGGCACGGGACGTGGAGCACCAGGCCCGCCGCCAGTCGCGATGCCAGCGGGAGATCCAGCCCCGTCGAGCCTGGCGGCCTGGTGAGTGACACGCAGATGGTCACGCCGGCGGCCGCGAGGGCGTCGAGGAGGCCAGTCACGGCGTGCTGGGTGTCGGCCCCCCCGACCAGGTCGATGCCGCGGACGATCACGAGGTGCATCCGCGATAACGAGCGGAGGAGATGCGTGGCGGCTCCGTCATCGGCCTCGCGGAGGGCGGTGCCAAGTTCGCGACCATCGAGCAGCACCGCCCGTCGCGGGTGGGACTCACTGCAGGCCAGCCGGAGATCGTCGAGCAGCCGGGAAAGATCGGCCTCACAGACCATCACCAGCGGGCATCCGGGGCCCACGCACGAAACGATGGTGGGTTCGATGATGGCGGAGAACGCGGCCCTCACGAGAGGCCAGCCGTGGTGGCAGGCTAGCCAGGCGTTGGAACCGGCGTGCTGGGAAGGGACCATCGGCGAACCCGTGCGCACGGCGCCTGCAAGGAGAAAACCACCCTCCGGCATCCCTGCCACGTCAACGCTGACCGGGGCAGGCTACTGGGTGTCGATCGATCGGTGAAGGCCACCGGCGACGAACCCGCGAAAGACACCATCGAGCTTCGCGATCGCCAGGTCGACCTCGGCGGAGGTGATGCTGGCCGCGAAGCTGGCCCTGATCGCCGCTGCCGGCACCCACGAGGGCAGGCCGAGCGCGGCGACTGCGGCTGACGGCTCGCTCGAACCGCTGGCACACGCGGTTCCCGTGGCAAGGCAGAGGCCGGCCAAATCGGCGGCCATCACCACGGCCTGTCGGTCGCAGCCACGAAACGCGATCGTCGTGATGTGCGGTCCGCGATCGGCCCCCTGCCCGACCACGTAGGAATCGATCCCGTGACGACGGGCCGCCGCGACGACGTTCCGCTCAAACGCGTCTCGGAGCAGGGTGACATGGCGACTGGCTTCGCTGCGGCCGGCGACAGCCAGTTCCAACGCCGTGGCGAAGCCGACCGCCAGCGCGACAGGCTCCGTGCCGCCGCGAAGGCCACGTTCCTGCGGACCATCCGCGAGCGGCTCGAGCGGCACGTCTCCCCGCAGCACGAGGGCTCCGATGCCCCGTGGACCACCAAACTTGCAGGGAGCGAAGGCGAGCGAGGTCAGGGGAAGATCACGAAACGAGATGGCATCCCAGGCGATGGCCTGGGTGGCGTCGGCATGCACCAGCGGCGTGGTCGCTGGGGAGGCCGCCGCGAGCGGCTCGAGCGAGTCGCGGATGCCGGTCTGCCCGCAGAGGGGCGTGAGGCAGAGCATGACCGGGCGGCTGTGGCTCGTCGCCGCGAGCCTGCCGGCGGCGCTACAGGCCCCGCCTCCGGGGTCGAGTGGCAGTGGCACCCCCCGCCAGCCGGCGGCAACGAGCCGGGCGGCGGCCGTGACCACGCTCCCGTGGTCGCGAGGAGAATAGGCCACGATGCCGGCATGACTCCCGGCCGTGCCGAGCACACCGAGGCGGTTGGCCTCGGTGGCCCCGCTGGTGAACACGAGCCGATCCCGGCTCGCCCCTGAGGTGCGGCCACCGACGAGGGTGAGGATCCGCTCGCGGGCATCCTCGAGAAGAGCACGGGCGCGGCGTCCGGCGGCATGCGGGCTGGAGGGATTGGCAAACGCCACCGCCGCCGCCGCATGCATCGCCGCCTCGACCCGGGGATCGAGGGGCGTGGCGGCCGCATGATCGAGGTAGATCGGCTCCCGGGAAGGCCTCGCGGCGAGGGACAACGCGGCCACGGCTGTCAGCCCGTCTGGAGAAACGCGGCGATCCGATCCAGCCCGATGGCCAGTGTGGCTTCCGAGGCCGCGAACGACATCCGCACGTGCCCCTCGGCGCCAAACGCGCTGCCAGCCACGAGAGCGACCTGCTGCCGCTCCAGGAGCGCCTCGCACCACTGCATGCTCGTCTCGATGCCGCCGGCCTTCATCCTGCCCAGCGGCTCACGGATGTCGAAGAAGGCGTAGAAGGCGCCCCCGATCTCGGGAATGCGGACGCCCGGCAGGGCTCGGAGCCGCGCCGCGACGAGGTCGCGACGCTGCTCGAAGGCCGCCAGCATCCGGGCGACGCACTCCTGCGGCCCAGTGAGGGCGGCCACCGCGGCATG
Organism: uncultured Planctomycetaceae bacterium; assembly: GCA_903958265.1. GTDB lineage: Bacteria > Planctomycetota > Planctomycetia > Pirellulales > UBA1268 > QWPN01. Next base: position 2,782 of record CAJBSQ010000793.1, on the reverse strand, counting down.
CTGGCTGATGCTGCAGGGGTTGCTCGTCTCCTGGCTCTGCAGGTTCCCCATCGCCTTCGAGAGCGGCTCGGGCGCGATCGTCCAGCCGATCCGCCAGCCGGTCATCGAGTAGGTCTTACTCACGCCGGCCACGACGACCGTGCGGTCGGCCAGGCCGGGACGCAGCGTGGGGAAGGAGACACTCTCCCGGCCGTCGTACACGAGCTGGTCGTAGATTTCGTCAGACACGACGGCGAGATCGTGTTCGATGGCGATGTCGGCCAGGGCGCCGAGCTCATCCGGCGTGTAGACGACACCGGTCGGGTTGCTCGGCGAGCAGAGCAGCAGCATCCTGGTTCGGGGCGTGACCGCTGCCCGGAGGGCCTCGGGACGAAGTTTGAAGTCGTCCTCGATCCGGGTTTCGAGCAGCACAGGCTTCGCCCCCGCCAGTTTGATGAGCTCCGCATAGCTCACCCAGTACGGCGTGGGCACGATCACTTCGTCGCCCTCGTCGAGCACTGCGGTGAAGACGTTGTGGAGGGAGTGTTTGGCCCCGTTGGAGACGACGACCTGACCGGGTGAGACGGCCAGCCCCGTCCGGCGGGTGTAGTCGGCGGCCACGGCCTGCCGAAGCTGCGGGATGCCGGCGGCGGGTGTGTATTTGGTTTTGCCGCCGCGGATCGCCTCCTCGGCCGCCCGGCAGATGTGCTCGGGCGTCGGGAAATCGGGCTCGCCCACCGACAGGTCGATCACGTCGGCGCCGGCGGCTTTCAGTGCGGCGGCGCGGGCCGCCATCGCCAGCGTGGCCGACGGCTCGAGAGCCCGCATGCGGCGGGCGGTGTGCAGGCTCGTTGACTCCATGCGACAGATTCTCTCCGCGGCGGGGTAGGTGGGACCGGCCTCGCGCCGCGAAGGAGCCCACCGTCGGACGGTCGCTTGACGCTCCTCGCGGGGCAACGAATGATACCACCCGGCTGTTCGTTTCCCAGCCGCGCCCGCCCCCCTTCGGACCCAGAGCATGGCCGCACGCCGCATCGGAGTCTGGCTCATCGGGGCCAAGGGTGGAGTCGCCACGACGATGATGACGGGGCTGGCGGCACTTCGCCACGGTGCGGTGCCGCCGATCGGTCTGGTGACGGCGCTCGAGTCCTTCGCCCGGCTGGAACTCGTGGGCCTCGACCAGCTCGTGGTGGGCGGCCATGACATCCGCGGTGGCCGACTTGGCGACGAGGCACGGAGAATGTGGAGCGAGAGCCGGGCGATCGCTCCAGAGCTCCTCGACATCGCCGCCGACTTCTTCGCCGAGGTGGAGCCGCGACTGCGGCCGGGCACACTGGTCGCATCGGGCGACCAGATTCGCGGACTGGCCGACCCGGCGGTGGCCGCCGTCGTCGAAACACCGCGAGCGGCCGTGGACCGCGTGCGCCGCGATCTCGTCGAGTTCGCGGCCGCGGAGCGGCTCGACCATGTCGTCGTCGTCAATATCTCGTCCACGGAGCCGCCCCCCACGCTGCCAATCCCGCACGACTTCGCCGAACTCGAACCCCTCCTCGACGACGCTTCCCGGTGTCCGCTGCCCGGCAGCAGCCTCTATTTTCTCGCGGCCGTCGAGGCGGGGGCGAGCTACGTCAACTTCACGCCTTCGACCGGGGCGAATCCGGCCTGCCTGCAGCGATTGGCCCTCGACCGCGGGATCGCCCATGCCGGCTGCGACGGCAAGACCGGCGAGACGCTGCTCAAGAGCGTGCTGGCCCCGATGTTCGCTGCCCGCCATCTCGAAGTGATGAGCTGGGTGGGCCACAACATCTTCGGCAACATGGATGGCAAGGTGCTCGACGATCCGCGGAACAAGGCTTCGAAGGTCAGGAGCAAAGACCATCTCCTCTCGGCGATCCTCGGCTACCCGCCCCAGACGCTTGTCTCGATCGAATACATCCAGAGCATGGGTGACTGGAAGACGGCCTGGGACCACGTCCACTTCCGTGGCTTCCTGGGCACGCCGATGACGCTGCAGTTCACCTGGCAGGGCTGCGACTCGATCCTCGCAGCACCGTTGGTGATCGACCTCGTGCGGTTGGTGGAACGAGCGCAGCGGGCCGGCGAACGTGGTGGCCTGCCGTGGCTCGCCTGCTTCTTTAAGAGCCCGATCGGCGTCGATGAGCAGGACTTTGCGAAGCAGCTCGCGATGCTCGACGCCTGGGTGTCACGCCGGTGCGATGACACGACGGCACCCGCCTGACGCGCCACGCCGCGCGTGGCTTGAGACTCGCGCCTCGTCACAGCGGGGCATCTTGCGGGCAGAAAAAAATCTGAAAATATCGGCGAAGTTCTCTTGACAGTTTTCAGCGCCATCCACCACAACACTCTCATCGGTGAGGCGTGGATGGTGAGCGATCAGCATTCACGTCGCACTGAAACGTCGTCCGCTCCCCTCCCAAGAGCATCCGGGGGAGTGGATGTGAGAACCGTCAAAGGGTGCTCATGGTAAGGAGCCATTTCCATGGCGAAGAAGAAGAAGAAGGCTGCCAAGAAGGTCGCCAAGAAGAAGAAGGGCCACGGCTGAATCTGACGTTGGAGTGGCGCCCTCGGGCTTCTCTCCGACGCGGATTCGATGCCGGGATCCCGTCCGCGGGATCCGGCAGGCCGCCTCGTGCGGTCTGCATCCCTTCGCTTCGGCTTGCGGTTGACGGGTGCGATTCGCACCCGGCGATTGCCGACCGGGGCGTCCACGCTCAGACGAGAAAGGCCGGCCCGGGCCCTTGGGCGCCCGGGCCGGCCTGATTTTTTGGCTGCCGAATTTTCT
>CAJBSQ010000792.1 GCA_903958265.1 uncultured Planctomycetaceae bacterium | reverse complement strand
GCGCAGTTGCCGGCTGTTCCGACACCGGTCTGGTTGTACTGCACGATGTTGGAGGAGGCGGCGACGGGGAACGTTCCCACGGAGAGCGCCTTGGCATTATCGAGCAGGACGCCAAACCGACTCGCCGTCATGTTGTTGCGGAACACCCGCGTTCCAGTCGACACCCCCTTGGCGTAGAAGGCGCTTCCCTGGCTCGATGTCAGCAGGTTGCCGTCTCCAGCCGTGACACCTCCCAAGAGCAGGTTCGTCGCATCCGTAAGTGCGGCGCCGTTGCCGTTGACTGCCGTGGCCCGAAACACGTTGCCGACGATCACCGTGTTGGCGAGGTTCCCGAGGGCGTGCAGGCCGATGGTCGTGGCCACCACGCTGTTGCCCCCCGCCGTGCCGGCGGTCTTCGTGTTCGTGCCGATCGTGAAGGGCTCGGCGGCCGATGTCCCCTGTGCGTCGAGCACGCGGATGCCGACTCTCTGACCCGTCACCCTGTTGGCACGCACCGTCGTGCCACCGAGGCCCCCGGTCGCTACGATGCCCGTCGTGCCGCCGGTGATCGTGTTGCCCGTGGTTCCGTCGCCCAGTGCGAACCCGGTCGCACTGTCCAGCCGGACACCGGCCGTGTTGTTGGTGAACGTGTTGTTGACGGCCTTCGAGCCGGTGACGTTGCCCATCACCGACAGCCCGCGATCGCTGCTACCCGTGACGGTGTTGCCGAGATCGGCGGTGTCTCCGCCGATCGTGATGCCCTGGGCGCCGCTGAGATGAATGCCGGTGGCGGCCTCCGTGATCTCGTTGCCCTGCACCTTGGTGCCGGTGTAGGTGCCCTGCTCCGCCACTAGCTCCGCGTCACTCGCCAAGACTGCGGTGCTGTTGGCCGAGAGCCTGTTGCCGAGGGCCGTTGCGGTGCTGCCCCCCACCAGCAGATCGATCAGCGAGCCGCCGCCGGGGGCGAGCCGGATCCCCACGCCGGTGTTGGTCGTGATCGTGTTGTCTTGAATCGTCGTGCCGCTGTAGGTGCCGGTGGCGACGTTGATCCCGTCGCCGCCGTTGCTGGAGATCGTGTTGGGAGTGACGCCGATCACGAGCCCCATGATCTTACCGGAGGCCCCCGCCAGACTGACGCCATGCCCGGAACTTGCAGAGATGATGTTTCCGGCCACCGTCGTCGAGGTGTAGGTGCCCGGTGCCACGAGCACGCCGACGCCCGTGGTGGAGGTGATCGAGTTGGACTGGCTCGCGGCGGCGCCGCCAATCGCGAGGCCCGATAGCACGCCGGCGGACGGGTCGAGCGACACTCCGGCGGTCTTGTTGGCGATGATCTGGTTGCCCACGATCGTCGTGCCGTTGTAGGCCCCCGCACCCACGACGACGCCGCCGGCGGTGTTGAGGGCGATTGAGTTGCTCGTGCCCGCGGCCGTGCCGCCGATCATGAGGCTGCTCAGCGTGCCAGCCGCCGGCGCGAGGCTGATGCCGGCGATGTCGTTGAGGATGACGGAGTTACCGACGATCGTCGTGCCAGTGTAGTCGCCCGCCCCGAGCTGGATTCCGTTGCCGGAGTTGATGGTGATGGAGTTGGCGGCGGCGCTCACCTTGCCGCCGATGGTCAGGCCGGCCACGCCGCCGGACGTCGCGATCCCGTTCTTCACGTTGTCGACGATCCGGTTGGCCGCGATCGTGGCGCCGGTGTAGCTGCCGGCCGCCAGTTCGATGCCGTTGGTCGTGTTGCCGTAGATGTTGTTGCCGTCGCCGGCGACCGTGCCACCGAGCGCCAGCCCGGGGGCCCCGGCCAGTACGGCGATGCCCGCCTTGGCGTTGTCGCTGATCGCGCTGCCCATGATGGCGGTGCCGGTGTAGGTGCCTCCGGCGAGTTGGATGCCATTCTGGCCGTTCACGCGGAGGTTCAGGCCGCGGAGCGTGCTGCCCGTCGAGCCGCCGGCGAACAAGATCCCATTCTGCTGAAAGTTCTGAATCGTAAGCTGGAGGCCGTTGATGCCGATCGTGTTCACCCCGTTGCCGATCGTGAGGCCATTCGCGTTGGTCCCGGCGGCTGTGCCGTCGAGAGTGATCGCGGAGGTGCCCGTCGTCGTGAAGGTCGTTCCCGTGACCGCCAGCGTGGGGAGTGCCGACTTCGTGTAGATCGTGCCGACGAGATTCTGGAACACGATCGAGTAGTCGGTCGCACCGGGGGAGTTGACGGCTTCGATCGCGGCCCGCAGGGACCCGGCGTCCGCATCGTTGAGGTTGGTCACGACTGCCAGCAGGAGCTTCCGCTCGAGTCGCTCGACCCCGATGCGCGGACGGCGGGCGGTGGCCCCAGACTGGGTCCCAGACTGGGCCCGGGAACGGCGGGAAGCGGAGGGGCGGCGAAAGGCAGACAACATGGGTAAAAACTCCGTAAAATCCTGCATGAAAAGACCCCGACTGGGACCGGCTAGACAGTATTCGGAACCGCCGTGAATGTAAATCGGAAAAGCGGGCCCGAAACGCCCGCCATGCCCATACTGCGGCCCGTCTGATCTGGCGGCCGTCGAGAAACAGCCCATGCCCCTGCACATCTCCGCTGTCGAACGGCTCGAAGACGTGATCGCCCCGGCGCGGGCGTTCCTCGAGCACGACGACGACCTCTTCGCCCGGCCGCGGATCGTAGTGCCGACACCGGGCGCCAGGGCATGGCTGCACGATCGGCTGGCGCGGGAGCTGGGATCCTCAGGCCGGAACGACGGCATCGTCGCCAACGTCGACATCTCCTATCCCGGCACGATCGTCTCGCTGCTGCAGCCGCCACGGACCGCGGAGGCGGTCGATGCCTGGTCGCTCGACCGGCTCACCTTCGCGGTGCTCGACCTGATCACGGGCACGGCGGCGACCGGCCTGGGCATCCCGTTTGCCATGGTGCGTGAGCCCCTGCTCTCCGCGCGGCGGATTGCCGGCCTGTTCGACAACTATCACGTCCGCCGGCCGGGGATGATCCTGGAATGGGAACGCGAGCGGCCCAACCGGGTGCTGAGCCCGACGGCCAACGACGAACAGCAGGACGGCGTGCCCGTGCCCGGCAAGCTTCGCGACTCGGATCACTGGCAGTTCGAGCTCTGGCGGGCGGTGCGGCAGAAGATCGGCAGTCCTTCCCCACCGGCCCGATTGAGTCTCGACCACTGGCCGCCGGGGGAACGACTGCTCGTGGCCGGCCTGCAGTCGCTCTCGCTGCAGCAGGTGCGGTGTCTCCAGCTGCTCGGGAGCGTGGGAGACGTGCGGGTGCTGCTCGTGCATCCCTCGGCAGGCCTGCGGGCCCGCTGGGGGCAGTCGCTGCCCCGGCCTTCGCCCACGATGCCGCCGCAGCGGAGCAAGGATCCGGAGTTTCTCGACGGCGTGGACGAGCTGCTGCCGATCTGGCTGGCGGGTGCCAAGGAGCTCCAGCACCTGCTGGCATCGCAGGCGGTCAGCATCGCCGAGCAACCCGCGGCGGCTGCGGTGGTTTCCAACACGCTGCTCGGTCGGATGCAGCAGACCATTCTCACCGGCGGCACGGCCGAGCCCCGGGACCACGATCCCACCGACCGGTCGGTCGCGATCCACCGTTGCCACAGCCTGTCGAGGCAGGCCGAGGTGCTGCACGATGCGCTCCTCCAGGCCTTCGCGGAGATCGAGGGTCTTCAGCCCCACGACGTGGTGATCGTCAGCCCCTGCATCGACAAGGCCGCGGCCCATCTCGAGGCGGTGTTTCAGCGGCCCGTCTTCGGTCGCGACGCCGCCGGTAAGGCGGCACCGATCACGCTGCCGCTCGTCGTGGCCGACCGCGGCATCCGCGCGGTGAACGAAGCCGCGGACCTGCTCGTGGACCTCCTGGCACTGCCCGGGTCGCGGTGCTCGGTGGATGACGTGCTCGACGTGGCGGGCCATCCACTCGTGCGGGCACACTTCGGTGCCGACGATGACACGGCGGCGGCGTGGGCCGACCTCACGGAGCGGACGCAGGTGCGGTGGGGCCTCGACGCCGGCCATCGGGCCCGCCGCGGCCTGGACCTGCAGGCGTTCCCCGACCTGCACACCTGGCAGCTCGGCCTCGAGCGGATGCTCCTCGGGGCGACGCTCCCCGACGCGGCCCCCCGCCCCGAACTCGGCGGCGTCGTGCCGCTTCCAGAACTCGATCCGGCCGATATTCCGGCGATCGCCATGCTCGTGCGGATCATTGACGTGATCCGCACGCTCGAGGCGACCACGGCCGCCAGCCGTCCGGTGGCGGCGTGGTGCGACCTCATCGAGGCGGCGCTCGTCGGACTCTGCGGCCCGGAGACCGCGCCGCTCTCGGAGCCGCTCGCCCAGCTGCGTCGGCTCCGCGCGGCGGCTGCGGGCACCCCCGCCGAGGCCACCGCGGTGCCCTTCGACGACGTCCGGCAGCTGCTTGCCACATGGCTCGACGAGCAGCCCGGCCGCCAGCCGCTCCGCACCGGGGCGATCACGGCCACGTCGATGGTGCCGCTCCGCGGCGTGCCCTTCAAGGTGATCTGCGTGATCGGCTTCGACGATGGCGCCGTCGGCGTCTCGGACACGGAGGGAGACGACCTCGTCGGCCAGCAGCAGCTCGTGGGCGACGTCGATCCGCGGACCGATGAGCGGCGAGCGCTGCTCGACTGCGTCCTGGCGGCGCAGCACCGACTCGTGATCGCCTGCAACGGCCGCAGCATCCGCAACAACCAGCCGCTCCCCCTGGTCACGCCGCTGCAGGAGCTGGTCGATTTCGCGGTGCGGCACGGCGTGCGGCGGGCCAAGCTCTCCGACCCCAGCGGGATCGAGGTCGATCATCCCCGCCACCATCTCAGCCCCCGGAACTTCGCAGTCGACGGCGTGGAGCCAGGCGTGATCTGGAGCCACGATACCCATGCGGCCACGGTCGCGGCGATCGTGGGACCGGGTGCGCGGGCCGCCGTTCGGCCTGCGGAGAGCCCTGCACCGCCGGCCGTTTCCCCGCAGCCGGTGATCGATCTGGCGCTCCTCGAGCGGATGGTGGCGGATCCGCTCACGCTCTATCTC
>CAJBSQ010000791.1 GCA_903958265.1 uncultured Planctomycetaceae bacterium | reverse complement strand
GACGACCAGCTGCACATCAGCCGGCCGGCGGACGTCGCCGGCGGCGCGGCAGCACTCAATGCGTTTCTGTCGAATGCGGCCCCGCCGACGGCGATTTTCTTCACGGATCCCTTGATGACGGTGGGCGGCCTCCGTCGGGCGGTCGAACTCGGGGTCAGGGTGCCGAATGAAGTGTCGATCGTCGGTGTCGATGACGGGGACGACACGCGGCAGATGACCTATCCGATTTATACGGCCGTTTGCCAACGGTCCGCCGACCTGGGCGTGCAGGCGGCCCGCTGGTTGGCTCGCACCTGCGGTGGGGACCAGAGTAGCGAGGGGCCGTTTCGGCTCGTCCTCGAGGCCTACCTCGAGGTGAACCAGTCGACCGCTCCGCCGCCGGCCCAGCCTGTGCGGGTGACCTCACAGGGGCAGCGGCTTCCCTGATCACCGGGCAGGACGCTCGAGCGAAAACCCTGCCAACCTCGCCGGCTCGCCGCTGGGGAACGTGCCCCGCTCGTTTCCAGCCACCATGCCGCAGACCCGCGACGGCTACAGCGCTGGCCGAAGAGTCGCGACCGCCTTAGTGCTCGGTGACGATCAGGAAGTTCGGATTGTTCTTGGCGACATGAAATCCGCAGACGTGCAGGTGCCTAACGCCGCCATCCGCGGAAGGGCTCGTAGACTCGCAGGGTGAACAGCATCTCGCTCGCCGAAAATGTGTGCTACGCCGACGAGCCCGTAGGCACCGGGGGAGGCCCCGACACCGGGGTGAGAAAAATCGCAGTGTCGGCTTGCTCGGTCGCGAAGAACCGGTAGCTGACAGCAAACTCCACGCGGTCCGAGAGGCGATAGATCGCGCCGCCCCCGCCGATGCCGCCGCCGGAGTAGACAGCGAGCCTGTCCGTAAGGTTGATGTCGCGCCAGACGTTCGGCTGCGATGAGCAAGGCGGGCCGCGGTCGCGAGAGGGCCCCGCATGCCTGGTGAGCGATGCCGGCGCGACGGACACTTGGCCCAGGCAGTCAGGGCGTCGACTCGGCCGCGAGGTCTTGCAGGCAGTAGAGGCGGCGATCGGTTCGCAGCAGCAGCCGATCACCAGCGATCGCGGGCGACGCCATCACCATGTCGTCGTCGGCCAGCAGATTGCGGTGGAGCAGTTCGAACGTGGGGCCGGCACGGAGCACGAACGTCTCGCCGTACTCGTTGCCGCAGAACACGAGGCCGTTGTAGGCCCAGGGCGAGGCCGTGAACGCCCGCCCTTCCGGCAGCCGTTCCTTGCGGTAGTGCTGTGCGCCCGTTCGGGCGTCGTAGCAGGCCGCGAGGCCACGGTCGGCGATCACGTAGAGCTCATCGCCGTAGACAAGCGTGGTCGGGTTGTACGGGGCGGCGTCGCCGCGGCTCCAGGCGATCGCGGGGTTGGTCGTTTCGCCGTCGGCAAGCGTGACATTTCCGGATCCGCCCGGCCGCACCGCCCAGATCGGCTTCGAACGGTCGAGCACGAATCCCGAACTCACGAACAGCAGGCCGTGGGCGGCGTAGGGCGTGGCGATCGTGATTTCCGAGCCGCCACCGAACTCGTAGAGCAGGTGCCCGTCGAGATCGTAGGCCCGCGTTCGGCCCGAACCTGGCAGGATGAGCTCCGTCCGCAGGCCGTTCTCCCAGACGAAGGGCGTCGACCAGTTGCTCTTCTCGTCGCGGGCCACCCGCCAGAGCTCGGCGCCGGTGCGGGCGTCGAGCGCCGCGAGGTGCGAGTCTTCCTCGTTGTCGTTGACCACGTAGAGCCGGCCGCGATGCAATACCGGCGAGGCCGCCGGTCCCCAGCCCGATCGCATCGGCCGCGGCAGCCGACGGTGTTCCCAGACCCGCCGCCCCTGCATGTCGAGGCAGAAGATGCCCACGTTGCCGAAGGCGGCATAGATCCGCTCGCCATCGGTGACCGGCGTTTCAGATGCAAAACTGTTCTTGAGATGGACGGGGCCCGGAGGCGGACCACTGGCAACCTGGGTCTCCCAGAGCGTCAGGCCCGTGTCGAGGTCAAGGCAGGTGACGATCCAGCGAACCTCGGTCTCGGGCGGCTCCTCCCGGTTGCCGCCGAAGTAGAGTCCCTTCCGCGGATCCTCCAGCGGCGTCCCGGTGATCGCCGAGGTGAGGAACACGCGGCGGCCCCAGACGATCGGCGACGACCAGCCGCGGCCGTCGAGTTCTACTTTCCAGCGGACGTTCTCCGTGGCGCTCCAGCGGGATGGCAGCCG
>CAJBSQ010000790.1 GCA_903958265.1 uncultured Planctomycetaceae bacterium | reverse complement strand
TCGGATCGGTCGCCGGATCGAGCGCATTCACCACCGAGCCCGACACGATCGTCGTGCCGGGGCCGTCGATGGTGAAAATTCGGCCCACGTTGTCGCTGGCCGAGGTCATGGCGATCGCCGGAGAGGCGGTGCCGCCCGCGAGGGTGAGCCTCTTGCCGGTGATCAGCGCGTTGCCAAAGGCCCGATTGTTGTTGCTCTGGCTGAGCGTGGCGTTGATCGTGAGCGAGTTCGATCCGGTCACGGCGATCGGGTTTCCCATCTGAAGCCGAGTGTTCGTCAGCACGCGACTGTCGTTGTCGGAGCGGAGTTCGGCTCCCCAGAGCTGGACGTTGTTGTTTGACATCGTGACCGTGCCGAGGCCGAGGGCGTTGTCGGCTGCGAGCATGTAGCCCTGGCGGTTGATCGTCAGGCCGGCGGTGCTCGTCTGTGACTGGAGGAGCACGTAGGTGGCGCCGGGATTGGCGTTGTTGGCACCAAGAGCCAGGGAAGAGCCGGTCGCGCCGGTGTTGTTCCACCGGGCGTTGATGACGGTGGTCAGCGAAGACGTGCCGGTGGTGTCCCGGAAGACGTTGAGTTGGAGCTGATATCCGGTCGCGGGGGCGAACACGTCATAGAGTTGGATCGTCGAGTTCGAGCCCGAGCCGATCGTGAGTGTCGGGCCGCCTGTCATGAAGTTCGTGATGGCCCGCGCGCCGCCCGTCATGCCGAGATTGCCGGCGAGGCTCACGCTCTGCGTGCTGGCGGCGGAAAAATCGACCGCGTCACCGAGTACGACCGCCGCCGAGATGCGATTCACCGAGCCCGCGACGCCACCGCTGGTGATGGTGGCGTTAGCGGCATTCGAGTTGAGGATCAGATTGCCGCCGGTGGTGTTCACGTCGGTGGTCACGGCCACGGTGGTGCCTCCGAGGGTGATCCCGCCGACCGTCACGTCAGTGGCTCCCAGATCGAGCGTGAGGTTCTCGGCCAGGCCGATGCCGAGGTTCGCGGTGTCATCGGCCGTGATCGGTGCCCCCGTGCTGGGATCCCAGTTGGCGGGATTGGTCCAAGACTGCGCGCCTCCGGCGGGAACGTTCCACGTGTAGTCGACCGCGGAGGCCGAAGCAGCCGTGAGCATGGCAACGCACGCGAGCGGCACGGTCTTCACAAGAAACCAGCGAGTCGCCATTGGAAAAGCCCCCGGATAGATCACTTCGCACTCAAATCGATGATAGTCGTTCTGCGAAGAACGCCGCAATGATCGGCGATGGGTGCGATCACGGGTTTCTGGCGGAAATAGCCGCGTCCTGTTGCGCCGCAGCGGCAGGTCACGCGGCTCGTCGACGAGAGCGTCGATGTGAGGGCCACGGCCGGATTGTTGGTGCGGCTGTGGCGACCGAGTTGGCCGTAGTTGCGCGTTTTGTTGCGACTCTCCCCCTCGGAGTACTGCGTTGACGCCCTGCGGGGCGTCCAATAAAACGTTGGTGTGAGGGGGAACTTTGTCGTGAGCCTTCCTTCCTGCCGAGATTTCACGCCTGCTGTTGCTGTGATGT
>CAJBSQ010000789.1 GCA_903958265.1 uncultured Planctomycetaceae bacterium | reverse complement strand
CCAATCCCGTGCCGGTCGGCGATCTCCAGAAACCGGTCGATGCGATCGAGGAAGCCCTCCCGGTCGGTCCGGAAGGGGATGTCGTGGAGGAATACCCTGATCGAGTTGAATCCCAGCGACTCCGCCCACCCGAGTTCGAGGTCGATCCGCTCGGGGTCGAACGACTCGGCCTGCCACATCTCGAGCTGGTTGATCGCGGTGGCCGGCAGGTAGTTGCAGCCCACCAGCCAGCCCGTCCGATCGGCCCAGTCGCGGGCCCGCGCCGCGGGCCAGACCGTCGTCTCTGCGGCTTCGACGGCTTCCGTAACGCACGGCATTCCGACGGCCCATCCGATCAGGCACACAAGCCGCATCGTTCTTGTTGTCATGACATGCTCCCTCGCTCCAGCGGTCCGTGTCGCCGCTCCGTTGCTCCGTTACACTGTAACTCTTTAGAACGGGGAGGATGGGATGCGTTTGCTCCGAACGGCCGCCTGGTTCGCATCGTCCGCGATGCTGGCCATGGTCGCACACGGTGCGAACCCCGCACCGCGCTCCGATCGACCGCGGCCGAACGTCGTGGTGATCCTCGTCGACGACGTGGGCTTCAGCGACGTCGGCTGCTACGGCAGCGAGATTCCGACTCCCCACATCGACGCCCTGGCTGCGGGAGGCCTGCGGTTTTCGAGTTTCGCCAACACGGCCCGCTGCAGCACGACGCGGGCGGCGTTGCTGACCGGCCTCTATCCGCACCAGGCCGGCATGGGCCACCTCGACGGCATCCGCCGGCCGCACTCGCAGGGCACCCACGGCCGGTTGCACGACCGGTGCGTGACGCTCGCCGAGGTTCTTGCCCAGGCCGGCTACCACACCTCGATCGTCGGCAAATGGCACCTCGGCCAGCAGCACGGCACGCCCCCGTGGGATCGCGGCTTTCGGCGGACGGCCACCACGCAGTTCGGCGAACTCGCCTTCCCGACGGAGCAGTCGCCCCCCGCCACGAAGGTCGTCTACCTCGACGGCCGGGCGGTGCCCGCCGACTCGCCCGAGGTTGGGGTGGGGGAGTGGTACGGCACCGAGATGTTCACCGACTGGGCCCTGAAGTTCGTCGATGACTCGCTCGGGCAGACGATGCCGTTTTTCCTCTACGTGGCCCACGGGGCGGCCCACTTCCCGCTCAAGGCACCGGCCGACGTGATCGCTCGGCACCGCGGCCGTTATCGGGCCGGCTGGGACCGGCTTCGCGAGGAGCGGCACCGGCGGCAGATCGAGCTGGGGCTCGTCGATCCGATCTGGCCGCTCGCGCCGCGGCCGGCCGACGTGCCCGCGTGGGACTCGCTCTCTGACGCCGACCGCGACCGGTTCGACTCGATCATGGCCGTCTACGCCGCGATGATCGAGTGCATCGACACGAGCGTGGGCCGCCTCGTGGCCGGCCTCCGCGACCGCGGCGTGCTCGACGACACCCTGATCCTGTTCCTGAGCGACAACGGCGGCAACGCCGAAAGCGGTCCGCTGGGCCTCGCCGAGGGCAGTCCAATCGGCGGGCCGCACTCGCGGGTCTTCCTCGGCATGGGGTGGGCGACGCTCGCCAACACGCCGTTTCGCCGCTACAAGCACTTTACGCACGAGGGAGGTATCGCCACGCCGCTGATCGCCCACTGGCCGGCGGGCATCGCGGCCGATCGCCGCGGTGGGATCGAACCGGCCCCCGGCCACGTGATCGACGTGATGCCCACGCTCGTCGAGGTCTGCGACGCGACCTACCCCGCCGAACACCGCGGGCACCACACCCTACCCTGTGAAGGCACGAGCCTCGTGCCCGCGTTCGCCGGCCAGCCGATCCATCGCTGGAAGCCGATCTTCTGGGAGCACGAGGGCAACAAGGCGATCCGCAGCGGTCGCTGGAAGGCGGTGCTGAAGCACGGCGGCCCGTGGGAACTCTACGACATGGAGGCCGACCGCACGGAACTCCGCGACCTCGCCGCCGAGCGAACCGCCGTTCGCGATCTGCTGGTGAACCAGTGGACCGAGTGGGCCGCGAGTTCCTTCGTCGATCCCTGGCCCGGGCCGCCGCGATTCGAGTGGGGCGAAGAACCGAAGGATCGGATCAACCCCCGACAGCCCTGATGAGCCCACGCCGGGCTCGCCAGGCTACGGCGAAGGCGCTGACGGCGACCGCGGCGGGAATCCCCGGCTCCGGCACGGCGGCCGCCGCCACGACCGAGCCGGCAGCTTCGTACGGCCCCCGATCGAAGACATTGGCGTCGATGAGTTCGCCCACATCGAGGATGTCGAAGCTACCGTCCGCGTTGAAATCGCCTTCGCTCCAAGACGCCGCGTTACCGCTGTTGAAGCGGTCTGCTGCCAAGAGGGCCGAGACGTCGAGAACATCCACCAGCCCGTTGAGGTCGATGTCGCCCGGGGCAGCGAGTTGGAGGGCGAGCACGCCATCCCCATCCGTCAGCCAGCCGATCGCCCGCGAATGACCCGCGGCACGGGCGGCAGCGACCGCGACCGACGTGATTCCGGTGCCGCCGGAGCCACCGGCGGCGATCGCCGTTTGGATGTTCGCGGCATCGAAGCCTCCCGCCGCCACCTCGACCCGCGTGGTTCCGATCTCGAACAACCCGCCGGGCTCGACCGCGAGGCGGCCGAGCAGCAGCGTGCCGCTTCCGCCCACTCGCCCCGTTCCGCTCGCTACGACCGTCAGCGCAGCCGCAGACAGGTTCGCCCCGGCCGCAACGTCGACCGCGGCGATCCCCGTCGGACCGAGCGTGATGCTGCCCGACAGCGTGCTGCCGGCCGCAAGCCCGAGGGACGGACTTCTCGGCACGACGCCGACTGGCACATCGACCGTGGCACCGGCCCGCACGGCGATCGGGCTGAACTGGATCGCACTGGCCTTCGCGATCCGGAGGGTGCCGCCCCGGACCTCGGTCGCGGCCGTGTACGTGTTGCCGGCATCGAGCACGAGCACGCCCGAGCCGGTCTTGGCGAGGGACAGTGCGTTGACAAGGAAGGGATGCCCGGCCGCCGCCTGTGTTTTCGTGCCCGTCGTCACGTCGATCGACAACGCTGCCGGGGTGGGCATGGGCAGCGCGTAGACGCCGAAGTTGCTGCCCAAGACCCGCTCCGTCCCGGGCACGTCGCTGACGCCGACGGGCACGTTCACCAGCCGCGGCTGCGGGTCGGCGAACAGGAGCGTCGTCGAGCCGCCACCGTCGAGGTTGATCGCGTTGGAGACGCCATTGATCCGCATCAGGTCAGCCAACTCCGGCCGGGTCACGCCCAGGCTGTGGCCCGTGTTGCGACCGTCGATGGTCATGAGATAGAGCCGCGTCTCGTCGGCACTCAGCCCCACCGCGGTTCGCGGTTGGAGCGACTCGTTCGCGTACTGCACGATCGAGCCGTCACGGAGCAGCCGCGCCTCGCCGGCGAGGGTGTTGTACAGCGAGATGCCGGGGGTGCGGTCGGTGCCCGTGCCGCTGATCGAGCGCAGGATCGTCGCCACGTTGTCCTGCGAGATGTTGAGGGCGAACGTGCGAAACTCCTGGAACTCGGAGTAGACAACGCCCTGGCGGGCGGCGAGACCCTCGACGGCGTAGTTTCCGCCGCTCACCCAGGCCGAGAAGCCGCCGTTGACGGCCACCTGCACGGCCTGCTCCGTAAGGAACTGCCGCGTGGTTCGGCCCACCGTCTCCCCTGCGGCGGCACCGTTCGAAGGCGTCACGGCGAATCCGATCCCAGGGACCGTCAGATCGATCTCCACCAGATTCATCGACAGTTGTCGCGGATTGGTCGTGTCGATCCGCGTGTGCGTCACGCCGATGAAGGGCTGCGACACGGTGCGAGTTTCCGCAGCCTCGACGGCCGCGGTCACGCTCCAGCCGGCGACGACGCACGCGATGGCGACCATTCTCCGAGTCACGGCGTCAGCCTCCGGCGGCATCCCGCGACAACGTAAACCGGTCGAGGTGGAAGCGATGCGCCTGCGCGGTCGTGGTCGAAATCGCCGCCTCCCGCTGGGCGATCCCTGCTTCGTCGAACACGAACGGGCCAACTGAGAGCGGCACCGTCGCCGAGGTCTGCGATACCGCTACCCCATCGGACACCCGCCGCAGCGTCACGGCGAGCTGCCTCGTCGCGGCGGTG
>CAJBSQ010000788.1 GCA_903958265.1 uncultured Planctomycetaceae bacterium | reverse complement strand
GCGCCATCGCCGCCATTGCCAGCCGCGCCGCCAGATCCGCCGTTCCCGCCAATCCCGCCGGATCCATTCGTTCCCGGAGTCGTGGTAAACACGAACCACGCCGAGCCCGCGTTGCCGCCAGCGCCGCCATTGCCACCGACCCCGCCGGTGACCCCCTGGCCGCCGTCGCCGCCGTTGCCGCCGGCGGTGGTCGCATCGGCGCCGTCGGCACCTGCGGTGCCCGCGCCGCCATTCCCGCCCATGCCGCCGACGCCGCCGTTGCCACCGGAGCCGAAGACGGAGCTGCCGGCGCCGCCGTTGCCGCCAACGCCGCCGTCGGTACCCGCGGTGCCCGGCGGGGCATCGCTGCCGATCGCGCCCGCACCGCCGTTGCCGCCAGAGCCATAGAGCAGTCCGCCGGTACCGCCATTGCCACCGTTGCCGCCGAGGAGCCCGGCACCGCCGCTACCGCCGTTGCCGACCCAGCCGGCGCTGCCGCCGTCGCCAAGGGCCGCCCCGTTTCCACCGTTGCCGTAGATGATGCCGCCGTCCCCGCCGCTCTCGCCCGGATTCACGCCGGCAACTCCATCGGAGAACAGCTGCTGCCCGGAGGTCGAGGTGATGCCGCCGGTCTGCGCCGCAGGGGGCGCGACGACCTGAATGGACTTCCCGAAGTCGCGCATGCTGATCGTGATCGCCACGCCGTCCACCGTCGCGGTAAACCTGCTCGCGTGGCCCTGCGGGTTCACCCACACGTCGACCGGCGTCGGGGTGTTGTCGATCGGCGGCAGCCGGACACCGGCGAGGTCGTATAGTGGCAAGAGCGCCACGAACGTCGATCGTCCCATGGTCGTCTGATACCGCTGCCCGAACGAGTCGGCACCGACGAACTGCGTGCCCCCTGGGAACTCGAGCGACCGCAGCGCGTGCTTGGGTGTCAGGTCGGTCACGATGGCGTTGGTCGCCGCGACGGCCGGCTGCGAACCCTGCGTCGCCGAATCGAGCTTCACCCACGGCAGGCCGGTCGCGCCCAGCGACTGGGCGTTGACATAGGTCTGGCTGCCGATCTGCCGGAACTCCGTGCTCTGCACCGGATCAGATGCGGTCCGCTGGATGCCCACGAAGCTGTCGACCAGGTTTCTGGCGAAGTCGAGCGACCCATCTGAGGTCATCGCCACCCCGTTGACGTCGATCGTGAGGCCAAACGCGTAGAGCCCCACCTGCTCCGCCTTCCAGGCGGCGAGCCCGACCTGGTTGAGACGGACCGACAGCCCCGATGCGTTCGAGACGACCCCGGCCCCGTTCCGGACCACGAGATTCCTGACATTGCCCAGCAGGTTGTTGCTGATGCTGTTGTTTCTGACGGACGAACCGGTGGAGATGCCGCTGGCAGCCACGCCGTAGCGGTTGTTGAAGGTGATCACGTTGCCGGGCTCGGTGGTTGGTCCACCGAGCGTGACCCCCGCGGCGGCGCTCAGGGTCACACCGTTTCCCGTGTTGGCGGTGATCTCGTTGCCTTGCACGATCGTGCCGGTCGATGGACCGCTGATCACGAGGCCCGACTGGCCGTTCGATGAGATCCTGTTGCCCAGCCCGCTGCGGCCGAGTTCGAGTTGCCGGACGTTGGTGAGCGAGACGCCGTTGGTGACGTTCGCAAAGAAGGAGTTGACGAGGATCTGCGTGCCGGCGTAGGAGCCGGCGCCCATCCGCAGGCCGATTCCATTACCGAAGCTCGTCAGGTTCGTGATCACCGAGCCGGTGGATCCGCCGAGGAAGGCCACGCCGCTGCCGGTAAAGCCACTGATCAGCCGGATGTTCGACCCTGTGCCCGCCGAGAAGACGACGTTGTTGACGTTCGCGGCGATCGTCAGGCCGTTGGTGCCAGGATTCGTTCCGCTTCCGTCGAGCGTGAGCGCGTCGTTCACGGCCACACTCTGCGCAGCCGTCAACGTGATTCCCTTGAGCGGCGTCGTGCCGCCAACAGCGCCCGACAGTGTGACGACCTGCCCTGCGGAGAGATTCAGCCTGCTGCCGCCATCGACCGTGGAGGTGAATACGATGCCCCTGCCCGCCGTGAGCGAGGTGTCTTTGAGGAGGGTGACAGGCCCGGAGTACTTCTGCCGCCCACCGGGCGTGGTCACATCGGCGGCCAACTGAATGCCGGCGCCCGGCTCCGCACCAAGCGTCGTCAGGTTGACCGCACCGCTCCCCTTGGACGAGATGGGATTGGCGACCGAGATCGTGTCGGTGACGCCGGCGCCGGTGTCGATGATGAAGGCCGGGTCGGCTG
>CAJBSQ010000787.1 GCA_903958265.1 uncultured Planctomycetaceae bacterium | reverse complement strand
GAGGCCTCGACGGCGTCGTGAACGGGAGCCGACCGCGTTTCCAGCAGTTCAGACTGGCAACGCCGAGCTGGCTGTCCCTCGCCCGGCGCGAGCAGGTGAAAGGCCCCGTCGGGATCGAGCCGCCGGGCCCGGACGTTGTCGGCCAGATACACCGGGATGATCTCCCGGAGGATTCGCCCGGCGTGTTCGGGGGCGAGCACCGGAAACATCACCTCGACGCGACGGAAAAAGTTGCGGGGCATCCAGTCGGCGCTCGACAAAAAGACCTTCGCATCCTCGTCGGGCCCAAACACGTAGATCCGGCTATGCTCCAGAAACCGGTCGATGATGCTGCGGACGCGGATCGTCTCGCTCAATCCCGGCACGCCCGGTCGGAGGCAACAGATGCCGCGGGCCACGATGTCGATCGGCACCCCTGCCTGGCTAGCCTGGTAGAGCGCCTCGATCACGCGGTGGTCGACCAGCGCGTTGAGCTTGGCGAAGATCCGCGACGGCTGCCCCGCCTCGGCCCTGCGGGTCTGTTCGTGGATCAGCTCGATCGTGCGGCGGTGCAGGTCGTTGGGGGCCACGATCAGCCGCTGCCAGGAATGCCCCTGCGAATAGCCGGTCAGCAGGTTGAAGAGGGCCGAGGCATCCTCGGCCATCGCCTCGTCGGCCGTGAACAGTCCGAAGTCGGTGTAGGAAAGGGCCGTGGTGGGGTTGTAGTTGCCGGTGCCGAGGTGGACGTACCTCCGCAGCGACTGCCCCTCCTGCCGCACCACCATCGAGACCTTGCAGTGCGTCTTGAGGTCGAGAAAGCCGAACACCACGTGCACTCCGGCCCGCTCCATCTGCCGCGCCCAGCTCACGTTGTTGGCCTCATCAAATCGCGCCTTCAGCTCCACGAGGGCCGTGACGTGCTTGCCCGACTCGGCCGCCGCCATCAGGGCGCGGGAGATCGGCGAGTCGCCGCTGGTGCGATAGAGCGTCTGCTTGATCGCAAGCACCCGCGGATCGGCGGCGGCTGAAGTCACGAACTCCACGACCGGATCGAACGACTCGTAGGGATGGTGGAGGAGGATGTCTCGCTGGGCGATGGCGCTGAAGATGTCGGGCCCGCGTCGCTCGAGCCCCCGGGGACTTCTGGGAGTGAACGGCTTGTCGTGGAGCCGCTCGAATCCGGGCAGCCTGTAGAGTTCCCAGAGCGACGTCAGGTCGAGCGGCCCGTCGATTCGGTAGACCTCGCTGTACTCGTCGCATTCGCCCCGGGCGCTGCCCTGCAGCCCCTCCTCGTCGATGATCATCTCCGCGAGCATGTCGTTGGCCTTGCTGGCGATTTCGATCCGCACCGCCTGCCCCCGCTGCCGCGCCTTGATGCGGTCTTCGATCAGCTTGAGCATGTCGTCCGACTCCTGCTCGAGCAGGTCGACGTCGCTATCGCGGGTGATGCGGAAGGCGGTCCACGACTCGACCTGAAAACCTCCAAACAGTTCGGGCAGCCGGGCCGACACCACGTCTTCGAGGAGCACGAATGGAAACTTTCCTGGCTCTCCGCCCGAGAGCGGCACCATCCGCGGCAGCACCTGCGGTACCTGCACCACCGCGAACATCCGCTTGGGCCCGAGCCCCTCACCGCGATGCAGCATCACGCCGAGGTAGAGCCCACGATTGTGGTAGCGGGGCGAGGGGTGCGCCGGATCGACCGCCATGGGAGTGAGGATCGGCAGGGCCCGCTCGCGAAAGAAGCGATCGACCTGTTCACGCTGGCCACCCTGGAGCGAGTCGTACCTCAGCAGTTGGAATCCCTCCGCCGCCATCGCGGGCCCGATGCTCTCCCGCAGGCAGCGATACTGCCGCGCCACCAGTTCCTGCGTGCGGCAGGCAAGCGACTTCAGCTGCACCAGCGCCGTCATACCGTCGGGCGAATAGTCCTGCGGGGCGCTCTCCCCGAAGGCCTGCTCGCGCAGCCCCGAAACGCGGACCATGAAAAACTCGTCGAGGTTCGAACTGAAGATCGCCAGGAACTTCAGCCGCTCCATCAGCGGGTTCTCGGGGTTCTCCGCCTCTTCGAGCACCCGTTGGTTGAAGTCGAGCCAGCTCAACTCGCGGTTGATGAAACACTCCGGCCCCAGGGTGGTGCTCGTCTCTTCGTCGATCTCCGTCGTCATGCCGCTGGTTTCTCCGGTCGGGCGAGCCGTGTCTGTCGCCCGAGTGTACTCTTGTCGCGGTCGATCCCGGGATGGCAGTCGCCCCTCACGAACCCTTCATATTTCAACTCCAGACCGTCCGACCGCCGCGACGATCCTCCGCGACGCGGTCCGGGCGATCCCCTGCCCGGCGTGGAGCCGCGGCTGGTGCGCGGCGGTCGCCGGAATCATCGAGGCCACGGCGGCGAAGCCGGGAAACGTTCATCCGGGGGCGTCGTTTGCCGACCTCTCGCATGCCGATCTCGTGGCCGCGGCCGTCGCGATCGCGCCCGCCATGCAGTCGGCCCCCCACCGGCCGCTCGGGCTCACGATCCTCGAGGCGGTCCAAGCCGCCCGCGTCGCCGCCGACACCAACGCCAACCTCGGCATCGTCCTGCTGACCGCACCGCTGGCGGCGGTCTCGGACGGTGAGCCGCTCGACGACGCCGCGGTGGCCCGCGTGCTCGGTCGACTCGATCGCGATGACGCCGCCGCGGTCTATCGGGCGATCGCCGTCGGCCGCCCCGGCGGCATGGGCACGGCCGATTCCTGGGACGTGCATGGACCGCCCCCCGACGACATCCTCGCCGCCATGCAGGCCGCCGCGGGCCGCGACCAGATCGCCCGGCTCTGGAGCCACGGCTTCGCGCCGCTGTTCGCCGGTGCGGTCGCCGATCTCGGGCGGAGCCTCGCTGCCGGCGCCGCACTCTGCGACGCGGTCGTGGAGGCCCACCTGCGGCAGCTCGCCCGCGAAAGAGACTCGCTGATCGCCCGCAAGCACGGTCCTGCTGCGGCGGCGGCGGTCTCGGCGGCGGCGGCGGCTGTCCTCGCCACGCCGGCGGCCAACCGGCCCGAGGCGATTGCCGCCTTCGACCGCTCGCTGCGGGATCCAAAGCGGCTCAATCCCGGCACCACCGCCGACATCGTCGCGGCCGCCCTCTATATTCTGTTGCGGAGCGGCCGCCTGCGTCCGTTCCTCGAGTTCGACACGCCCCCCTGCCCGGCCCCGTCGCCGCATCCATGACCGAACACTACGAAGTCCGGCTCCGCAAGGCCGTCCACGTCTTCTCCGCCGGCCACTTCATCACGCTCACCGACGAACTCTGTGAACCCGTGCATGGCCACAACTGGACGGTGGGCGTCGACGTGGAGGGCGTGCCCGACGCTCACGGCATGGTGGTCGATTTTCTCGCGCTCCGTGACGCGGTCACCGCCGTGCTCGCCCGGCTCGACCACAAGATGCTCCTGCCCGCGGCCAACCCCTTGCTCACGGTGCTGACGGCCCCGGGGCCGCTCGGCGGCGCGGAGACCACCGTCACGTTTCGCAACCGCCGCCGCTGGGTCTTCCCCGCCGAGGAGTGCCTGCTCCTGCCCGGCGGCAACACCACCGCCGAATGGCTCGCCCGCTGGATCGGCCTGGAGACGGTCGCCACGCTGGCGGCGGCTGGCCACGTCATTCGCGGCGGCATGCGGGTGTCGGTCGACGAGTGCCTCGGGCAGTCGGCCGTCTGGGAGCGCCGCGGCTAGATCAGAGCGCCGCCACGAAAGCACCGGCACCGGGCTCACGGCCGGTTCGCAACCGCTGCGGCCGCAAGCTCCGCATCGAAGCCATCCCAGCCGGCGGGTGCGGGGAGATACGGCAGGATCACCTCCTCGCACGCGGCCCGGCGGGTGCGAGCGAGTTCGTCGATCTCCGCTCGCAGGGCGACGACATACCGTGATTTTTCCTCGGCTGAGAACCGGTGGTTCCTGCCGTCCGCACCGGGTTCGGTTTCCGTCACGTTTTCCCAGTCCCGGATGGCGGCTTCGCAGAGTGCCGCCTGCATGGCAAACAGCGGCAGCCGCGCGGCCCGCCACCGCGCTTCGTTGCGGAGAAACTCCCGCTCGGGATGAAACGAGGCAGGAAACCGCCCCGGCACGAGGGGCAGGCGGCGGGTGACACACAGGCACAGTCGCGAGTCTGCAAGATCACCGCATACCATCCCGACCGTAAAGTTTCGCACCTCTGCCCCCCGCGAGGCGGTGAGCACGTAGCGCTCGTCATCGATCGTGTCGTGCAGAGACCACCAGATGGCATCGGGATCCGCCCGCATGACAGCGTCGATCGCGAACCGCACCCGCTGCTGCTCATTCCAGTCGTAGTGCGCCGCAAAGGCCGGTGTCGGGGCATCGCCCCTGCGATCCAGCGCAGGGGGCGGGTTGGAACTGGCGAGGGCGGCGATCAGGTTGCCGACTTCCTTCTCGGGCGGGTGCAGGGCATGGTGCCGCAGCAGATGCTCAGGACCGAGGGGAGCCCGCACCCGCTCGATGGTGAAGCACCCAGGGTGCACGGTGGCTGGGTCCGCCCGCATGCAGGCCTGCGCCGAGAGGTTGTCTTCGATCATGTGTTCACGGAACCGAGCCAGGCTGAAGATCTTCCGCGTGAAGATCAACTCATGCGCGGGAGGTTGATCCGTGAATCCGGATCGGAGCGGCCCGCGGAACGCTCGGACGAGCGAGTCTGCCCCGAGAATGAAGCGATCATCTCCCAGGTAAAACGCGTTGCTGCCCTCCTCGCCCGCCGTCAGGGCTTCGGCACGCAGCCGTGCCACGGTCGTGGCGACATCCGGACTCTTCCCCGCATGCAGGGCGTCCTGATGAAACCGCTGCCGGAGCAGTTCGCGGCCGCGGTCGAAAAACGGATTGTCGAACCACACCTGATCGCCAGGCAGCAGGTTCCCCGCGTCAAAGTGGCGCCGCCAGAGGATGTCGTCGCCTCTGTTCGGGAGTTCCTGGGGAATGACCTTGCGGCCGATGAGTTGATTGATCGCCTCGAGGCCGCGGAGGTTTTTCGTGTCGCGGAAATGCTGAATGAGGCCCTGAATGAGGACCAGCGTGGTGTATTTCAGGCAGCGGATCCGCGGCACGGGAACCCCGTCGGCTCCGTGAAGAACCCACAGATCGGCGATGGCATCGACCGGCGCGATTCCGGGAGCCACAACAAAGCAGTCGTTGACGAGGATCCAGTAGGCGGGATTCCGCATTTCCGGCGAGTCGTCGGACGGACGGATCACCGTTCCGGTGACGGCGGCTCGCACGACGTGGAGACG
>CAJBSQ010000786.1 GCA_903958265.1 uncultured Planctomycetaceae bacterium | reverse complement strand
GATGACGCTCCAGGCGGCGACCTCCGCTCTCCCGAGCCGTGGGCCCCGGGCCGGTTCATCGTCAATGCCTCGACCTACAACGAGCGGGAGAACATCTCCGCGCTGATCGACCGGGTGCTCGCCGCCCGCGACGACCTGCACATGCTCGTCGTCGACGACGACTCGCCCGACGGCACGGGCCGCATTGCCCTGGAGCGGGCGGTTGGTGAACCGCGACTGCACGTGCTCGTCCGCCGCGGCCGCCGCGGCCTCGGCAGCGCGATCCTCGAGGGACTCCGCGAGGCCCGCCGCCACGGGTTTGAGATCGCCGTCTACATGGACGCCGACATGAGCCATGATCCCGACGACATCCCCCGGTTGCTGGCCGCGATGGATCCGCCCGGTGGCAGGCCCGCCGACCTCGCGATCGGTTCCCGCCGCGTGCCCGGCGGAAAAACCGTGGGCTGGCCGCTCTCCCGCGAGATCGCCAGCCGCCTGGTCTGCTGGTTTACGCGCTGGGTGCTCTGCGTGCCGGTTCGCGACGCCTCCGGCGGCTTCCGGGCCATCCGGCTCGCGATGCTTGATCGGATCGAGCCCCCGGAGTCGAAGGGCTACGCCTTTCAGGAGGATCTTCTCTGGCGGCTGCATCGGGCCGGTGCGCGGATCGTCGAGGTGCCGATCACCTTCACCGACCGCACGCACGGTTCGAGCAAGGCCGACTTCGCGGAGACTCGCCGCAGCATCGGCGACCTCGTGAAGCTCGCCCGCCAGACATGGCTGGGGTAATGGCTCACGGCGCGTGGCTTTTACGGGCCTCGCCGCGCCAGGATTCGCTTCACGCCTTCTGCCTCACCGATCTCCATCGCCAGCGCCGCCACGCGGCCGTCCGGGTCGGTCAGCCGGGCGTCGAGCTCCACGGCCTTGGCGGCAGCGGCATCGGCATCGGCCGTCAGCCCGGCCGCATCGAGGGCCAGCGCGAGCGTCATCCAGGCGTCGCCCCGCTGGCCCGATGAAAGCTCCACCGCCCGACGGCCCATGGCGATCGCCTCATCGGCCCGGCCCGCCTCCCGCAGCGCCCCCGAGAGCCCGTTGGCGCCGTTGAACGACGCGGGGTTGCGGGCGTGGGTGTCTTCCCAGAGCGCGAGCTGGGTCGACCACACCGCCTGCCGGCCGACGCAGGCCAGCGCCAGCGCCACGATCACGAGAATCGCCGCCACGACCACCGTCTGCCGGCGAGACTCCCGCGCGTTCACCCAGGCGGAGTCGAGCAGGCAGGCGGCGATGCAGGCCACGCCGGCGAGCGGCAGGTAGAGATACCGGTCGGCCGCGGCCCGGTAGATTGGCACCAGGTTCGACACGGGAAGCAGTGGCACGAGCACGAGTGCCAGCCCGAATGCAATCCGCTGATCCCGCCAGGCGGCGATCGCGGCGAAGACGGCCAGCACCGTCAGCACGACCAGCGCCGCCCACAGCGGCAGGTGCCCCACTGAGATGCCACCGTAGTCGGCGCAGAGGTTCATCGGGCACACGATCAGCTGGGCATAGAGCGCCAGGATGCGGGGCTCGATCTTCACGGCCTCCCAGAGCGACCCCCCGGGATACTCAGGCCGCGCCTCGAAAATCCGTGAGGGCGACGGCTCGAGCAGGAACCGAGCGGCGAGAAAGGCCATCACGGCGACGAGGCCGCCGCCGATCGCAACCGTCCAGAAGCGGCTCCGGTCACCTCGATGAAAGAGGCCGCGGTAGGCCGCCAGCACGAACGGCGCGGCGACCCCCGACTCCTTGCTGGCCACGGCCAGCAGGCAGCAGGCGGCGCACCCGAAGGCCCGGCGGAAGTCACCAGCCGGCGACGCGGCATGCCGGCCGGCGAGGACCACCGCCGTGAGCGTGAATGCCGCGGCCAGGAGATCCTCTCGAAACGTCGGTTCGCAGACGGCCTCCACGACGACCGGATGGACGGCGAAGGCGAGGGCCGCGAGCATCGGTACGATCGCCTGCGGCGTCGCCCCCGCCCCCCTGCCCTGTGCGAGCACGTCTCTCACCAGCAGCCAGAGGAGCACCACGTTGGCGGCATGCAAGAGGATGCTCGTCAGGTGATACCCAAAGGGTTCCCGTCCCCAGACCGCCGCGTCGAGCATCAGCGACGCGAGGTGCACCGGCCGGTTGAAGTCGAGCACGTCGCGGCACAGCACCCTGAACGTGACCACGTCGAGCCAGTTCCCCGGATCGTGCAGGAAGGGATCGGTGAGGATCTGCAGCCGCGCGTCGTAGACGAAGTCAGCGGAGAGCGTCGCGGAGAACACTGCCAGCGTGATGGCGACGAGAATCGCGGCCTGCCGGACGCCGACTCCTCGATACCGATCATGGTCATGGTCGTGGTCGTGGTCAGGATCGTGGTTGTGGTCGCCGGACCGCATGTTTTCACTCTGCCGCATGCCCGAAAGACGAAGACGCCGAGGAGCGTATCACTTCGTGGCCCTCGGATCCTTCACGACCAAGGCCGTCACCTGCACGAAGGTGCCGTCGTGTGTCATGAGCCCGGTCGCCCCGTCATCGACAGCATCCCGGCACGCCGTCAGGAAACAATCAGCCCCCGCGGAAACGCCAGCCAGCAGCTATTTTCCGCGATCAGCTTCTGGGCGGCCTCACCAGAGCGATAGCCGAAAAACAGGATTCGCACGTCGTCCACACCTGCGGCGGCCCGCACCCGATCGGCGGTCGCGAGAAACTCCCGCACCTCCGTTTCGGTGATGTTCGTCTTCACTTCGCAGAGCACGGCCACCGGTCGGCCGTCGAGTGTGCCCCGGCAGACGACATCGATCTCCGATTTGTTTCCGATCGGCCCGATCGTTTCCGGGGCGGCCGACTCCACGACGAATCCACATCGCTGCTCGAGGATCCGCGGGATCCGCTCCATGGCATAGGCCTCGAGACCTTGGCCGACGGAGTCGGCAATACCACCGAGTTGTTTCCGCAGGTCGTTCTGGCCCCACACGAGTGTTTTCGTCACCTGCACAAGGTCTTTGATCTCATCGCGGATTTCCTCATGAGAGGCGGTGAGCCGCTCAAGCCGCTCGTCCGTCCGCTCCTGGGAAGCGGTCAGCCGTTCCATCCGCACTTCCATCCGCTTCTGAACATCCACGAGATCCTGAATCCCGCACCGCAGTTCGGTCATCTCGCGCTTCGTCACGAGCGGCTCGTACGACTCGTAGATGCAGGTGGCAAGCAGATCGGTCTGCTGCTGCGTGAAACCGGGCTGGAGGTGTCGCTTGATGTCGTCGAGCGAGGTGAGCATGCGTGAATCCTTCCTTCGGAGAGGCCCGAATCATTTTCGCCGGCCTCGAGCCCGCCGGCAACCACAGCGCGCAAAGCATATACGCATGTACACTCTTTGT
This sequence comes from uncultured Planctomycetaceae bacterium, assembly GCA_903958265.1. Taxonomy (GTDB): domain Bacteria; phylum Planctomycetota; class Planctomycetia; order Pirellulales; family UBA1268; genus QWPN01. The sequence continues at coordinate 7,883 of CAJBSQ010000786.1, read as the reverse complement.
CAAGCCGGGATTCGAGCTGGCGTGAGCTTCGCGGAGCACACCGCCGGCGTGCTGCCAGGGGCATCACAGCCTCGCGAAGCTGGACGGGGCCTACGACTCAGTTCCCCGCCGGCGGAGGCTTCCCGAGGGGCAGGCACGAGAGGTCACCGAGCAGGCTGTTGATCGGCGGCGCGTCGAAGCCGAGTTCCGCAAGGGCCTCGAAGAGCCCCTTGCCGCGGTCGGGGAACCCATTTCGGTTGACGTAGAGCGCCGCGAAGCCCCGTTTCTGGATCTCATCGACCGCCTTGTTCACGTTGGCGATGTTGAAGCGGATCTTCTGTGCCTGCTGATCGACAACCGCCCCCTCGACGAGTTTCTGCTGGACCGCCTTCTGCCACTCCTCCCGCGGCCGGCCCTTCATCGAGCCGAACGAGTAGCGGAGGCTCCGGCTGTAAAGGTAGGGCCGGAAGTGGTCGTACGAGGAGATCCCAGGCAGCGGCGACTCGGGGAAGTCCATCACAGGCAGCTGGAAAACCATCGCCCCCTCGGGAAGCACGGATTCCATCTCCCCGACGAACGCCCGGTCGGCCTCGACCTGACGGGCGATCGTCGCCGTCTGTTCGGCCGTCGGCGCCCGTGGCACCTGATCCCAGAGGATGAGCAGGCAGAGGCCGACGACTGCGGTGAGCACACCGATCCGGAGGGTGTCGGCCGGCATCTTCGCCTCGGCCTGCCGCTGCCGGCCCGAGAGCCACTCCGCCGCATACATCAACGCGATGGCAAGGATCACGATGCTGTAGCGGCAGCCCGTGCGAAACAGCGTGAAACCGAAGGCGCCGAGAATGGCATTCAGGCCGCCGGTGGTGAAACAGATCACGATCCAGAGCACCTGCCAGGCGGCCGCCGGCAGCGACTCGCCCCGGCGGTCGGCCGCGTTGCGGGCCGCCGTCACTACCAGTAGGGCCAGTGCCGCGATCCCTACGATCCCCAGGTACGAGCCCTCGTCGAGCAGCGGTGCCCCGGCCCGATGGGCCGCGGCAAACTGTGCGAGCGCCGCCGAGTGATGCGTAACCGGGGGCACGACCAGATCGACCAGCTTGAGGCCGTAGATCTCCAGCCACTTGTATTCCCTGACGAGTGCTCCCTGGTTGGGGCCGTTGGCCAGGCGGTACGTCCAGGTATCCATGTTCATCACCGCGAACGCGACGGCCGCGGCGGCGATCACGGCGAGGGCGGGCTTGAGCGAGGCCAGCGACCGCAGCCGCCAGGCACGGGCCGCCGCACCGAGCAGCGTGAGCTGGCAGAGGATGTTGGTGAAGTAGGGACTCTGCAGGCCCGTCAGCCCGCCGACCGCGACGGCGAACCAGAACCGCCGGCTCCCCCACTCCAGCCCCGGATCGGTCGAGACCCACTGCCAGACCAACAGGAACAGCGGCACATGCCAGACGTATTCGGTGGTGATGTGATGCGGCGACTGGGCGAACAGGAAGGGGGCGAGGCCGTAGGCAAGCCCGCCGATGAAGGCCCACGACCGCAGACATCCCAGAAATCGCGCCACGGCGTAGAAGGTGCCGGCCGCCAGCCAGTGACCGAGCAGCATGCCAACATTCAGGCCGCCGTAGAGGCCGAAGATCTTCGCCAGCCCCGCGAAGAGAAGCACCTGCATCTCCTCGAGCAGGGGCCAGTCGTTCCAGTTGCCCGTGTGGGGTGCACCGAGTTCTGCCACGTTCTTCCACGCCAGCGGCACGAACTGGCCATCACCTGCCGCCTTCATCATCGCCAGCGCGTGGACAACATCGCACTTGTCTGGCTCGAGGTAGGCCGTCGGCTCCGACCACGCCGCCGGCGTCCACTTTCCGTTCGCCCAGCACCAGGCCACGGTCACCAGAGCAAGCAACCCCGCCACGACGATCCCATCAATCCGGTCAAACCAGACCGAAGGCGGTACGGCCGACTGGCGAGATCCAGATGACGCGGGGGCGGTCGATTTCCTGTCGGCCATGGACGGGTTCCGTGATGCGTCTGGTGGTGGGAGACGGATGCCCGCCCCGCCGAGATCGATATCATACCGTGAGGTTCCTCGGGTTCGACCGCCCCAACTCCCGCCCGGACTCCACCAGTGCCGCACGACGTTCACGCCCTGTTTCTCGACCGCGACGGCACCCTCATCGAAGATTGCCACTTCGTCGGCAGCACCGACCAGGTGACGCTGCTACCGGGCACCCGCGACGCACTTGCGCGGCTCCTCCACGCCGGCACGAAACTCTTCCTGTTCACGAACCAGTCCGGGGTCAACCGGGGCTACTTCACCCTGGCCGACGTCGATGCCGTCAACCAACGGATGATCGACCTGCTCGACCTCGGCCCCGAGCCGTTCACCCGGATCTGCGTCGCACCGGAGCGGCCCGACGAACCCTCCCGCTACCGCAAACCCTCTCCCCGGTTCATCGACGAGATGCGGGGCGAGCACGCGTTGGCAGCGGCTTCGACCTGGATGATCGGCGACCGCCCGAGCGACTGGGAGGCCGGTCTCGCGGCGGGCGTGCGGGTGGCCGCCATCGTGCCCGACGAAACCGCCGAGAAGTCGCGGGATCGTCGGCTCGAACTCGGCGTGCGGGGCTACGCGAGCCTCATCGATTGGCTCGACGACACGGCCGGGTGACACGGCACCCCCGCGAATCCCTGGCTCGCCATCGGGGTCGAACTCTCAGCATGCCTCACGGCGAGGGCCTTCCCGATGCCTCGCGGGCAATCGCATCGACGACGTACGACGCGAACGGGATTGCGCAGGTCCACCCCGGCGAGACGGCATTGAGGACGTGCATGGAACGGTCGTCGCCCTCGATCACGAAGTCCATCTCGAGTTTCCGTGTGCGGACGTCGAGCAGCTGTGCCCGAATACCCGCCCGGCCCCAGCGCCGCCAGTCGTCGGCATGCACATCCCGCGCCAGTTCCCCGGCGAGCGACACGAGATGCCGCCGGTCGTATTTCCGTAGCTCCTCGAACGCCAGGCGACGAAACTCGAAGCCTGCGGAGAACAGTAGGCCGCACTGGAGCCCCGCGATCTCAACGAGGTCGCGGAGGCTGAAGCCGGCGAGCCCCGCATACTGCTCCCGCCAGAATGCTGGAATCGCCGTGGGGCCGATCTTGGCGTGTCCATCCACCGTCACCGTGAAGTGGACGCCGAGGAACGGGTTCCGCAGGTCGGGCACGGGATAGATATTGGTGCGAAACGGCCCCGCCGACTCGGCACCGTAGAGATAGAGCCCCTTGAAGGGCAGGATCCGATAGTGCTCCGAGAAGCCGTACTGCCGGGCGATCCGATCGGCCTGCAGGCCGGCCGCGTTGACCACGTAGCCAGCCCGCCACGTGCCGCGGGCCGTGACGATCTCATCGCCTCGTCGGCGCCGAAACCCGTCGGCCAGCGCGAAGGCGATGCCCTCCCTCGCGGCGTCCTCCCGCATCGCCTCGAGCACGGCGCCGGGATCGGCGGTGGCGGTGTGCGGTGAGAAGATCGCCCGCTCGCAGGTCTTCACCCTCGGCTCGATCCGCCGCGCCTCTGCCTCCGTGATGCTCTCCAACTCCACGCCGTTGGCGGCCCCGCGCCGCAGCAGCTCGTCCATCTGCGGGTGATCGGCAGACGTACGGGCCACCACCAGTTTGCCGCAGCGGTTGAGCGGCAGCCCGCGACGCTCGCAGTAGGCTCTCAGGGCGAGGTTGCCATCGCGGGTGAAGCGGGCCTTGAGGGAATCGGCGGTGTAATAGAAGCCGGCGTGGAGCACCCCACTGTTGCGGCCGCTGGCATGGCGGCCGCAGGCGGGCTCCTTCTCGAGCACGGTGACTGAGAGATCGGGATGCCTGCTGCGGAGTTCGCGGGCAATCGAAATTCCGACGATGCCACCACCGACGACGAGAAAATCTGTGGTGGCCATGGGGGCACCTGCCGCCTTCCGCGATCTCAGGAAGCGGGTGCGGAATCAGCCGCCTCGATCTCGGTAATCGTCTTGGCCACGACGTGCCCGAGGTCACCGGCACGGTACACCCGCAACTCGCTCAACGGCCGGCGGGTGGCCTCCGGATAGACGAACTTGCCGAGGCGGCGAATCCAGATCTCCAACAGCGTATGGCCAACCGAGCAGATGTTCCGAAACTTGAATGCCTTCGTCTCACCGCCGGCACGCTCGTTTGGATAGACCGGCACCTCGATGTAGGTCGCGTTGAGATCAAGGAGCCGCGTGATCAGATCGGCCTGAAACCCGAAGCCGTGCGAGTTGGAATGCCACCGCATGACGTTGTAGCGAAAGTGCACCGCTAGGCCGTTGTAGTAGCGAACCCGATAGCCGCTCAGCAGGTTGATCAGCAGCGTGAAGCCGCGCGAGACACCGCGACGGAAGGGCCCGCGAAAGGTGGTGTCTGCTGGATAAGGAATGATCATGTCGGCTTCACCAACCCGCCGGAAGATCGTGACGAGCGCCTCCTTCGACTCGACGTTGTCGCCGCAGATCATCCGGTAGTACTTGCCCCGGCAGCGAAACGCCGCCTCCGCATAGTTTGCACCGACGCCCTGATTCACCTCGTTCACGTAGAGGGTGATCGGCAGGTCAGGGTGGCGGCTCATGTAGTCGACGATCAGCTCAACGGACCGATCCGTCGAACAGTCATCCATGATTACGACGTCGTAGGTGATCCCCACCTCGGTCGCCGCAGCCACGACCGTGTCAAGCGTGGGAATGATTCCCTGCTCTTCGTTGTAGCAAGCCACGAACAGCGAGAGTTCGCAGTCGTGTGTCAGTTCGGGGGGCTTCGCCGTCATGAGTCGTGATCTCGGGCGTTGACCATGGCCCCGGGCGGCTGCCGAAGGGCGGCTGCATACCGGGGACCAAGAATGAGCCACCGCAGGGCGTCGAAGATGCGTGCCACGAGAAGGAATTGCAAACGCCCCGTGTGGAGCCGCCCGTTCCGCTCCACGAGGTGCCCGCCGCCAACCAGCCGCTCGAGCCGTAGGTCGGCCACGCTCGACGTGCCATAGCGGTCGAGGATTGCGTCCCGCGACAGCCACCCGCCAGAGTCGAGCAACTCCTCCAGAATGCGGATCCGTAGCGAGGCGACCGTCAGGTTGACGAAGTTAAAGTAACCGAAAGCAAACGCCAGGGAGGCGAACCCGTTCATCGCGACGTACGCCGCCGTATCGAGCACGGAGGTCGCGTCGCGTCCTGCGGCGATCAGGGTGACGGCCAGCGTGGTCGCGAGACCGCAGGCCGCTCCGACGGCCAACGCGGGATACGGGCTCCGGCCGCGGAGCAAACGTGCCGCCGCGACGTGGCTGACGCAGTCGACCGCCAGGCCGATCACTGGGGCGAGCACGACGAGAGGATGGTGATCGTTCATGCGCTGGTCATCCTCCCCGCGGCATGCCGAGCAGCCGTCTCCACGCCGCAAGCACCACGGCCCACGCCCGGCCCTTGGGAGCGAGGCGGTAGCCATCTCCCTCCCGCACGACCATCCCCTCGTTGGCCATGGCATCGAGTCGCACCTCCACCGGGCTCGCCCCGCGGAGCAGCCCGCGAAGCTCATCGGGAGTGCAGCCTACGGCGGCCGAGTCGGCGACCGCGACGAGCAGCGTCATGCTGGGGCTGCGGTGTTCGAGGGCCGAATAGGCGACAATGTAAGCCAGCGACAGCGCCGTGTGAAAGATTGCGACGTGGATCGCCTCCCAGCGGTCGCCGGCGGTGAACCGACCACCTGGCGCGACGTGCGAGACGGCGAGCCAGGCGAAAAGCACGCCGAAAAAAACCGTTAACAGCGCGGCGGTCTGCCGCCGCGGCAACGCGATCCGCCACCACACCCAGTGCACGAGGAATGCCGCGGCGAAAAGCCCCGCGGCCAAGCAGGCAGTGGTCATGGATGTCTCCGGCGGATCGTTCGAATCTGCAGGGCCACGCGGGACGGGTCAAGCCGGAGGAGCAAGATACGCCACTCCAGGAGTGGCGAGCCTGCCGCAGATACCCGCTGCGACCGCGGGCGGCAGACCGACGAACACCCGGCTCCCGGCCGCGACCGTTGCCGGCGAGAGCACCGGCCGGCCGAGATAGCTGCGGCCCGAGCGGTTCGGATCTTCATCCACGAAGAATCCGATCCGGTCACCCGCCTCGGCCGCCAGCCAGGTGCCGGCGATCGACGTGCCGAACAGCCCAACGGATCCAGTATCAGCGAGTTCGCGGAGCCGATCGGCCGTCCGCCGTAACCACGCGATACTGCCGGCGATGCGATCCCGGGCGGCCACGGGCTCGCCCCCCGGAGCCGCCGGTCGCTGCGCAACCGCCGGTCGCGCGACGACGGAGAGTTCCTTGGGAATCCAGTTCTCCGCCACCGACATGATCTCGCAGCCTGCGGCGGTGAGCGCGCGGCTGAGCGAGTCGGCGGTGAAGTGGGAGCGATGGTCGGCGATCAGCAGTTCGAAGGGATTCGCCGGATGGTGCGGCACTTCGATGAGCAGCAGCCCGCCGGGGGTCAGTTTCCCGCGCAACGTGGCGAGGACCGCGACCGGATCGACGATGTGCTCCAGCACGTGGATCATCGTGATCACGTCGAACGTTCCAGCCACCTCGCCCACGGGACCGACGTGGAGCGGTTCGGTCAACGGGATCGACTCCACCTCCGATCGATACTTGTCGTCGAACTCGGTGCCCACTTTCGTCCAGCCGGGAGCGACCTGGCCGAAAGCCCGGATCGTGGCCCCGTTGCCGCAGCCCACGTCGAGCATCCGCCCCGTGGCGTTCAGGCCGACATACCGCCGAAACGTGTCAAGGAGTTTCACCGACCGCGACGCCGGCAGCCCCGACACCTGCTCGAACACCGCTTGCTCGGCACCGGCGGCCTGGTGGTAGATCGTGTACGACCGGTAGATGGCTTCGATATCGGTCAAAAAAGCATCGTCGGCCGGCTTCTGGACGGCGCCGCACGCCCGGCAGACACCGAGGCGGCCGCCAGCCGGCCAGGAGCGGCAGTCGGACGTCACCCGCTGCAGCGATCGGTAGTTGAGCACCTCTTCGAGCGTGCCGCCGCCACAGATGCCGCAGGCTTCCTCGCCCGTCCCGGTCTCGTCCGCCATCAAGCCACCTCCTCGACGGCCGCCCAGGGATCGGGCGGCTCGAGCCCGAGTCTATCCCGCACCGCGGACGGATCGAGCGTCGTATGGGAGGGCACGTGTTCCAGACGCAGGCCGGCCCCAGCCGTCACCATCGGCTTGACCAGATCCGCAGAAAAACCCCACCGTACGGCGAGACGCCGGGCCACCTCGGCGTACGACACGTCGGCCCGCGCTGAGACCTGAAGGATGTCGCCCAGCGGCTCGCGGGCGGCAGCGGCGATCACAGAGGCGGCCACCACAAGCGTTACGGGCGCCATCACCATGTCGGAGAAGGGATGCACCGGCTCGCCACGAGCCAGGGCTTCCCGCCAGCGGGTGAAGACCGGGAGCGGCCGGCCCACCACCTTCGTTAGCCGCACGACGGTCGTCGCCGCGTCGAGCGCGAATAACTCTGTTTCGACTTCCGCCTTCATCCGTCCGTAGGCCGTCCGCGGGCATCGCGGTGCGTCGGCGGGCACGAAGGGCACACTCCCGTCGAAAACCAGGTTTGTAGACAGGAATACGAGCCGCGATCCGGCTACGGCGAGTCGCCGGGCCAACTCTAGCGTGGCCTCGACGTTTACCCGGCGGGCTTCGACGGGATCGTTCCAACATGCCTCCGTCGACGACACCGCGGCGCAGAGCACGGCGGCCGACACACCCGACGGCAGCGCCCACGACGAGGCGGCCGCCGCGAGGTCGAGCGGAAGGCTGTCTGCCGTGCCCCGCCGGCTCGTGCGGGCGACTGGAGTGCCCAAAGCCTCGAGCTGCCGGG
>CAJBSQ010000785.1 GCA_903958265.1 uncultured Planctomycetaceae bacterium | reverse complement strand
GCTGGCAGGCGGTGGAATGCGTTCGTGGCGAGAGGATGTGGCGTTCGCCAGTCGTGGAAACCGCTGGCGTCTCCACCGCCCGGCCGGCTGGGAACGACGCCAGGGACGACTTTTCCCATGGGCAGCTACCGCCGCCGCCTGACGGTCGAAGCGGTGGCGACAGGACTCGCCGCGAACGCCGCGAACACGGCGCGCCGCACGACGCCATCGTCGTTGACGATCGTGCCCGTCGCCCTGGCTTCCGCGGCGGCGAAGGTGGCGTTCACGGGGGACGAGAGCGAGACGGAAAACGTCTCGTTGCCCTCGCGGATCCGGTCGCCGATCACCCAGACGCCGATCGTCTGCCTGGTCTGCCCGGCCGCGAACGTTACGGTGCCGCGTCCGGCGACGTAGTCGCGGCCTGCCACCGCCGTACCGTTGGCCGTCCTCCAGGCGACGGTCACGGGATTCGCCGACGCGGCCGACAGCGACAGCGTGAACACGAGCAGCTTGCGGCCGACGTGCCCCTCGCCGATCGCCGCCGAGGCGATCCCGACGACCGGCAGCGGCGGGGCCGCACCCCAGAGTGAGCCGTCCGCAGCGGCGACCACCGCGGCGTAGCGGTAGGCCGTGGCCAGGGGCTCGTTCATGGTGTGAAGCTTCGCGAAGTCGCCCCAGGGCGCGGCTCCCGCCTGTCCGGTGAACTGGAAGTCTACGAATAGATCCATGCCCGCCGCATCGAGGCCCCGCAGGTAGTCGCGGTAGATGTCTCCCATCCGCGGGTCGTTGGTGGCCGTGTGGAATGCGGTTTGGTAGGGCTCGCCGCGGCCATCCAGGTGAGGGCCTCCCTCGTAGGCGACGAGTTGGATCGGCCTGCCGAGGCGGGCCGACCATTCCCGGGCGAGCTGCTCGTGGTTGGCCGTCCATCGCACGCTCGTCGCGATGTTGGCCCGCGTGTCGGCGATCACGCGGTCGACCGTGGTGGCCGCGGAGTAGCCGGCCCGCTGCTCGTCGGTGGTAGTGATATACGGCGCGATCGCGATGGCGTCGAACGAACCGCCCATCGCCTCCGCGATCTGGCCGGTCACCCAGTCGACGGCCGCCCAGCCCGCAGCCACTCGCACGAGCCGGTCGGTCCGACCCGCGAACACATCCGACCAGATGTCGAGATCGCGCTTCGCCTCGCGGCCGGCGATCTGCCAGTGGGCGAGGTCGGGATCGAGGCCGGCGTTCGCCGGGAGCCTCGTCTGCTCGGCGATCCACTGCGAGGGCTCGAAGCCCCAGCCGAAGTTCCAGACCTCGTTGGCCCATTCGACGTGGACTTTGCGGCCCGGCTCGAGGTGGTCGCGGACGTAGGTAGCGAATTTCCGCACGAACGTGTCGTCGGCGAGGTGCGGCATGTTGAACCAGGGATCGGCGTCGAGATCGTTGGCGAGCTGCACCATGTACTCGACCGATATACCGTTGACGATTGGCTGGCTGGCCGTGCCCCCCGGGCCGGAGCCCTGCCGAACGTCGGCAGCGTCACGGCGATCGCCCCAGCCGCGGATGTCGGAGGAGTTGGTCTCCTGCATCCCCATGAAGCGGAGCGTGTGGAAGGGGGCGAGCCGCTGAAGGAAGAGCGGGTGAAACGGCGAGAACGCCGCCCCGGGTTCCCAGCGTTGGCCGGCGAACCGGCGGCCCTCCCAGTCGGGCATCCAGACGTTGAAGTTGCGGGCGGGGTCGGCTGGGCTCGTCGATTCGATCGCCAGGTAGATGCCGTTGTCGCTGGGAGTCACCTGGAGATCAGCGAACTTCCTTCCGGTCGCCGTGGTGCCGCTGGCGATTACGCGGGCGTCGAATCCGAAGGTGACGATGCCGGTGCCGTCCCACTCCGCCCGGTAGACGCCCCCCGCGTAGCCGCCGCCGAGGTCACGGAACAGCAGCGTGCCCGCACGCTGCTGCATCGCCTGTCCAGAGGCGTTGGTCCAGGTGGCCAGCCGGGCCACGTTGCCGTTGGCGTCGAGCTGGAGCGGAGGCGTCGAGGCGTCGTCCCACGACGTGCCCCACGTGGCGGTGTTGAACGCGTGCGCGATCCAGGGGCGGGAGGCCTTGAAGGCGTCGGTGAACGTCCAGGCTGGCGACCAGTCGACCACGTTCTCGAGGTTCATGCCGACGGCCATGCGGGCGACGGCCATCTGGCTGTCAGCCGCCATCAGCGAGCGGGCCTCGAGACGCTCGATCCCGGCGCCGCAACATGCGGCGCGCGTTGCATTTTGAGGCGTCCGTCGGCGGGGGCCGCGGGGGGCGTTGGGGACGTTCATAAGTGGCCTCCAGGCTTGTTTCGTCGAGGAAACCGAGCCGTCGGGGATGATCCCGGCGAACCCCTCCGCTTCCGACGACTCATGGAGAGCAACTCTCGTGCCGGATCACACCCGCTCGACACGGCTCCCCGGGCGCCGGCGAAGGATTCGCCGCATTTCGAGGACGCCAATCGTCGACAGCACCAGCGACGCGGCGAGGCCGGTGGCTGCGACGAGCCCGTCGACCTCGACGGTGGCCCGCCCCCCGGCCCGCTTTATGTGCGCATCGACCGCGTCGAGCACCGTCCGCTCGATGTCGCCG
>CAJBSQ010000784.1 GCA_903958265.1 uncultured Planctomycetaceae bacterium | reverse complement strand
GGGAACAGGGAAAAACCCCGAGTGAACCAACACGGGGATTGCTGTTGCAACAAATACCGTTACCACGTATTGTGCGGCCTCGGTTCGGATACCCGGAGGCAATACGCCCGTGGCAAAGTCGCTCCTGCAACAGGAACTGCAGAAGAGAAAGCCGTTCGAATGCCCCGAACAGGAGGTGACGCTCAACCTGCTGCGGACGGCGGACGTTGTGTCCCGAGAGGCCCACTCCCTGATCGAACGGCATGGCATTTCCGGGCAGCAATACAACGTGCTGAGAATCCTGAGAGGCCACCGCGAAACCGGGTTGCCCTGCCAGAAAGTTGTGGCCCAGATGATTACGCAGACGCCGGACATCACCCGGCTCGTCGACCGCTTAGAGGCGGGCGGATTCGTGAGGCGCGAGAGGACCGAGCAGGACCGCCGCCTTGTCATCGTGCACATCACCGCCGTGGGCATGGACCTGCTCGCCCAACTGGATGAGCCGGTTCTCAACATGCATCGCGGTCAGATGAAGCACATGACGCGGGCGGAACTGGCAGAATTGAATCGATTGCTGGAAAAACTGAGACGACCAGTCACGGAAGCGGTTGTCAGTATTCGGAAAAAAGCCTGCTCAACGTGAGCGGGTTCCGAGCGAACGTGTCAAAAAGGAGTTTTCAATGCGATCACCACTCATTCTTTCAGTGGCCGCCTTCTGGTGCCTGGCAGTGTCGGCGCAGGCGGGCGAGGCGAGTTACCGCCTCACTGATGCCAACACGAAGATCGAGTTCACCGGTACGAAGCCGGGTGGCAAGCACGACGGCGGCTTCAAACGCGTGAGCGGCATGATCGTTCTGGCTGACGGCGTGGAGCCGCAGGTGGATGTCGAGATCGACTGCAGCGCTCTCTATTCAGACAACTTCATGCTGACGTGGCATCTCAAGGGGGCAGACTTCTTCAACGTCAAGAAGCACCCGAAGGCGAGGTTCACCAGCACCTCCGTTCGCCGTTCGGAGACCGATTACGTGGTCGCAGGGAACCTCACCTTTCTTGGCGTCACGATGCCGGTGAGTTTTCCAGCGACCATGACGGCCGGAGACGTGATCCGGCTGCAGGGCACGTGCGTCCTCAATCGGCACGACTTTGGAATGACGTACGGCAAGGACAAGATTCACGACAACGTCGAGGTTCGGTTCGACGTGAATGCTGCTCGATAACTCAGACGGCTCACCCATGAGCCTCGCCCGGCTCCTCCCGCGTCTCACGGCGAGGGGTTTGGACGGAGCCTGCAACGTCCTCCGGAAGCCCAACCGCGCAAGCGGTGAGGAAACCGCACCCTCCGGCTCCGCCTGATCTGCCTTGATGAGGAGCACGAGGCTCATGGGTGAGCCGTATGAGACGATCCTCTCGCAGGCCGAGGCCCCGGCGGCGAGCGGCCTGACGAGGGATGGCCCGGCCAATGGCACTTCCGCAAGCGTCGCCCGACTGCTGAGCGACTCGTGAGCCGGTTGCTCCCGCCGCCCGGGCTTGCCCCGGCCCAGAAAGCGGGTCCCGGGGTCGGCCACCTCCCCCCTGCGTGGCGTTTTTCTTACCGTCAGCGCAGAGTCTCTCCGAGTGAGGCCGCCTGGCGGCTTCGTGGTGACCTCGCGTCCGGCAGCGGTCAGAGGCTGTGGATGTCGATCGCGGGTAGCTCGTCTGGCGACGCCTGGAAGACGTCGCGATCGTCATGGACCTGGATGAGTTCGCCCCAGTCGGTGGGCGGGCCCCGGGCCGGCGAGACGGGTGGTGGCTCCAGCGGCTCGCCGAGGTATGTCAGAATCTGCCGGATGGGCCTCGGCTCGCGGACAGGAAGTCCGCAGCAACCGGAGGTTGCCAAGAGTGCGAAGGCCAGGGATGGTTTCGCACTCGGAAAGCAGTCTGAACGCGATCAGCCGGATGTCACCGCCGCAGTTTGGGCACTCGAGCGGAAACTCCTCCCCCACCCGGGCCAGGAGTTTCGCCCACGCAATCCGGGAGGTGTCGTGGGAGGGCGGTTTGTCGCATGAGTCGCAGCCATGGCCGGTGGCATCTCCGCGCGCCGACCTGGGTCACGATACGGCGAGGGGACCAGGGCATAGAGATCCTGCGCACTTTCGGCCGCTTCATGCTGCCCTTCAGAGCACTCGCCACCAGGGGGCGGCCAGGATGTCCGGGGCGAGCCATTCGAGAGTTTGCCCCGCGTGGAGCAGCAGCCCCGCCCGCGCTGTCTTGCCGTATTCCGCCCGAAACGCCCGCAGTCCGGCGGCGTCGGATAGTCGCGGCCGAGATGTCGACTTTACCTCGATCGGCAAGAGCCGCCCGCCTGATTCGATCACGAAATCGATCTCGTCGCCGGTGACCGTCCGCCAGTAGTGAAGATCGATCCTTTCCGCGCTCGCATCCCGCCACGCCAACAGGTCGTTGAGCACGATGTTTTCGAGATACGCCCCGCCGGGCTCATCCAGACCCGACAGGTACAGCGCGACACCGGTGTCGCCCCAGTAGAGCTTGGGCGTCTTGATGAGGCGCTTCGTGCGATTCGTGGCGAATGCCGAGATGCGCACGAGCAGGAAGGAGGTTTCCAGGAGGTTCAGGTATCTGTGCACCGTCGGCTGGGGCAGGCCCACATCGCGGCCGAGTTCCGTCTGGTTGACCATCTGGCCGAGTCTGTGGCAGGCAGCCCGCATCAGCCGGCGAAAGTCGGGAAGCGCGGTGATCGACGAGAGGTCCTGCAGATCGCGCTCGAGGTAGGTGCGGATGTATCCGTCGAACCAGATGGCACGTTCCCGGTCGGTGCGGAGATGCAGGGCCGGCGTCGGAAAGCCGCCCCGCCGGGCCATCCGCCTCCAGTCCTCCTTGGATCCACCTCGGTCCGCCAGCAGTTCGCGCCACTCTGTATCTTCCGCCGCCAACAGTTCCGGCCAGAGGCCAGCCCGGCCCTCGCCCGCCTGCTCGCGACGCGTCATGGGCCAGAGCGTCAGATAGCTTGCCCGCCCGGCCAGCGATTCGGAGACTCCCCGCATGAGCAGGAGGTTGGCCGACCCGGTGAGCAAGAACCGCCCGACCGCGCGGTCTTGGTCGATGGCTCGCTTGATCGACCGCAGGAGTGCGGGTTCTCGCTGGACCTCATCGATCGTGATTCGGGCCCCGCCGCCCACGAGCGCCATGGGATCGCGACGTGCCACGTCGAATACATCGAGGTCGTCGAGCGTGGCGTAGATGCGCCGCCCCGCAACCTGCTCCTGCACGAGCGTGCTCTTACCCGCCTGCCGGGCGCCGCTCACGACAACGGCGGGCATCACCTGCAGCCGTTCGCGGAGCGCCGCAGCCGCGAGCCGCGGCAGTGTTGTTCCTTTCATCCCATGAATGATAATCATTCACGGTGTGAATGACAAAGGACAGCCCGGCCAATGGCACGTCCG